>JAACTG010000114.1:0-7962 GCA_009993585.1 Sphingomonadales bacterium | reverse complement strand
GCCGACGATCGCGAGATTGAGCGCCGCGAGCACCAGCGCATAGAGCAACGGCACGCGCAGCAACCGGCCATAGCTTTGGCCCACGGCGCGAAAGACATCGAGTTCGGAACTGAGCGCGAGGCCGCGAAAGGCGAGCAATATGCCGAGCAAGAGGCCGATCGGAATGCCGAGCGACAGATATTCGGGCAGCAGATTGGCGAGCATCCGCCAGACGACGCTGACCGGTCCCCCTTCGGCGGCGACGAAGTCGAACAGGCGCAGCATCTTTTCCAGCACCAGCAGCATCGCCGCGATGACGAGCGTCGCGACCAGCGGAAACGCGATGCGCTTGGCGATATAACGGTCGGTGGCAGTGATGAATTTCAAAATATGGTCGCCCGATCACCATGATTTGGCCTTAAACTTCCCCGATATGGGAAAGCGATAGGGGCCAATGAAAATGCCGGCGCCCGCATTCGATGCGCGCCGCCTATAACGTTTTGGAGACTTCAGGTCATGTTGAAATTTGGTTTCATTCCCGCCGCTCTCGGCGTCGCCGCTCTTGCGGTGCCCGTCGCCGCGAACGCGGTCATTCTCGGCCCCGCAGCGGCAACCTGCGCGAGCGGCGAGCGAGGCGTGCTGGTCACGGTCGCCGGCCTCAAGCAGCGCAGCGGCAAGGTTCGGGTGCAGCTTTATGCCGCAAAGTCGAATTTCCTCGACAAGGGCGTCTGGCTCGAACGAGTCGATGTCGCGGTGCCCGCATCGGGCAATGTCGACGTCTGCGTTCCGGTCGAGACCGCAGGCAATTACGTCGTTTCGGTCCGCCATGACCTGAACGGTAACGGCAAGTCCGATCGCAAGGACGGCGGCGGATTTTCGGGCAATCCCGACGTCAAGCTGGGCGATCTGATCGCCAAGCGCAAGCCGAGCCTGAGCGCGACGACGTTCCGCGTCGGCAATTCGACGGCAAAGATCCGGGTCGTGCTCAATTACGTGCAGGGCCTGTCGTTCGAACCCATCGGCTGACGATGATCGGGACATCATGACGCACGTCGCGCTCCTCTCCAATCCCCGGTCGACGGGCAACCGATCGCGATTGCCAGAGGTGCGCGATTTTTGCGCGGCGCATCCCGATATCTTCCACTACGAGGTCGAGGACGCGAGCGAGATCGGCAAGGCGCTGACCTCGATCGCGCTGGTCAGGCCAAAGGTGATCGTCATCAACGGCGGCGACGGCACCGTGCAATCGGCGCTGACCGAGCTTTATACCGGGGCCTATTTCGACGGCCCGCCGCCACCGATCGCGGTGCTGCCCAACGGCAAGACCAACCTCATCGCGCTCGATCTCGGCGCGCACGGCGATCCGATCGCGGCGCTTGAGCAAGTCGTGCGCATCGCACGCGACGATCTCGACGCGCATATCGTCCAGCGCAAGCTGATCTCGCTGACCGACGGCAACGGTATGAAACCGGTGCTCGGCATGTTCGTCGGCGGTGCCGGGCTGGTCGATGCGATGCTCTATTGCCGCCAGCGGATCTATCCGCTCGGCCTGCCCAACGGCATCAGCCATTTCCTCGCGGTGTTCGCCGCGCTGCTGACCGCGCTGGTGCGCGCGGGCGGCCGGTTCCTGCCGCCGATGGCGCGTCCGGTGCAGATCACGACCGACCGCCGTGCCGCGATCGGCGGGCGATTCTCGCTGGTGATCGTCACGACGCTCGAAAAAATGCTGCTCAACAGCCAGATCGGGAGCGGCGAGGGCCAGGGCGAGGGAATGATGAAGATGTTCGCAGTCGACCAGAATGCGCGTTCGCTCGTGCGCGGTCTGTGGGCATCGGTCGCGGGCAAGCTCGGCCGCGGACAATTCACCGGCGTCCATTTCCAGCAGGGCGACACCGTGCGTATCGACGGAACTGGGTCGAGCGTCATCCTCGACGGCGAACTGTACCAGGCGCACGGCAACGACCCGATCATGCTGAGCTCGACCGCCCCCGTCCCGTTCCTCCGCCTCGCCGCGTGAGCGCGCTGGCGCGGCTCGTCGCCGACGAGCTCGGCGCCACGGTCGACCCGCGCGTCACCGCCATGGCGGCGGCGATCGCAACGCGGTTCGGCCCCGCATCGCGTGCCGTCCTGTTCTATGGATCGTGCCTGCGAGAGGCCGATCTCGACGGGCTGATGCTCGATTTCTACCTGATCGTGTCCGACTATCGCGCCGCCTATGGCAAGGGGTGGAAAAGCTTCGCCAACCGCATCCTGCCGCCCAATGTCTTTCCGTTCGAGCATGACGGGCTGGCGGCCAAGGTCGCGGTGCTGAGCGAAGCCGATTTCCACCGCCTCAACGGTCCCGAGACCGACAATGTGTCGGTCTGGGCGCGCTTCGCGCAGCCGTCGCGGCTGGTCTGGGCGGGCGACGGGTCGGCGCGCGAAGCGGCGATTGCCGCGGTCGCGCGCGCCGCGCCGACGCTGCTATGGGCGGCCCATCCCCTGTCCGATGCCGATATCGACGCCGACCCGCTCGCCTTGTGGCAGGCCGCATTCGCGCTGACCTACGGCGCCGAACTGCGCGCCGAGCGCGGCGACCGGAGCGGGTCGGTCGTCGATGCCGATCGAGCGCGCTATCGCGCCTTCACGCCGGCCGCACTTGCGGGAATCGAACGCCCCTTGCTATCGCGTGGCGCGGCCGAACGAGCCTGGTCCAGGCGGCGCCGCGAGGGCAAGCTGCTGACGCTCGCGCGGCTCGCCAAGGCGACGACGACCTATGCCGGCGGCGTCGATTACCTTGCGTGGAAAATATCGCGCCATTCGGGTATGGAGATCGCCCTCAAACCCTGGCAGCGCCACCATCCGATCATCGGCGCGCTGTCGCTGCTGCCGCGCCTGATCCGCGGCGGCGCGATCCGATAACGGGAGACGCGGCGTGGCCAATACGCACTCGATCGACACTCACCCGATCCATCTCGGCCTCGGCGCCACCGCCGTTCCGCAGCCCGCATTCACCGGCGCGATGGCATGGTACCAGGCCTATGGCGAGCGCTACGCCGCCGATGGCGTCGAGGGCCGCCTCGTCACCCGCCACCGCTTCACCCAAGATTGGGACATGTGGGAAATGCACCCCGCCGGGAGCGAGGTCGTGCTGTGCCTCGACGGCACGATGACGCTCCACCAGGAGCACATCGACGGAGCGATGGGCAGCGTAACGATCGGCCCCGGCGACTATGCCATCAACCCGCCCGGCACCTGGCACACCGCCGATATCGACGGCGCCGCGACCGCGGTGTTCATCACCGCCGGGGAAGGGACGCAGCATCGGCCGCGTTGAGGCGGGCTTCGACGAACAGGATGCCGCCGACGATGCAGGCGGCGAACAAGGCACCTTCGAGGCCGCCGGTCACCGTCCGGCTGACGATACCGAAATCGCCTTCGCCGAAAAACCGTCCGAGTTGCCCGAAATCGAGGCGCGAGCCCGGGAAGTTTTCGGCGAGCAGCGCGAGGCTGCTGCCCATCATCCGCCCGCCGAGCAACGCGATCGCCATGCCGCCGATGCCGCCGACGATCGCCGCGAGCGATATCGCGCGTTGAAATCCGAACCCGTCGCGCCGCCATAACGCCAGCCAGCACGCCAGGCCGACGGCGGCTCCCAATGCGAGCCCCTCGGCACCGCCGGTGATGTTGCCGGGCGATTGGCCGAACAACAGGCCCAAGGCATCGACGCCAAGGAGTTTGGCGAGCGCGCCGACGCACAGACCGCCGAGGCCGCCGCCCGCAATCGACCAGGCGGGCGTCGCGCGCACCGCCGTCCTGGCCGTCACGATGCCCAAGGCGACCCCGGCCGCGCCGACGCTCGCGACGAGCATCGTCACCGCGACCAGCACGAGCACGATCGAAATCGTGCCCATGCCGGCCTGAGCGGGTTGCGCCGACGCGTCGAAGCCATAAGCGAGCCCGCCGACGACGCCGGCGACTGCGCCGCCGAGCGTGCCGCCGCCGCCGATCGCCAGGATTTCGCGCCAAGCTGCCGCACGCGCGCGGCCCTCAGACGGGATCGGCAGCTCGGCCCCGGCCGACCCGCGCGTGACGGGGGCGATGAAGCGATAGCCGTGTTTGGGGACGGTCGCGATATAGCGCGGACTAGCCGCATCGTCGTCGAGCAGGCGGCGCAGCGTGCGGATGCACTGGGTCAGCGCCTCGTCGGTTACGGGCACGCCGCGCCACACCTCGTCCATGAAGCGGTCCTTGCTGACCAGCGCGCCGGCATCGTGCGCGAGCAGGATCAGCGCGTCGAGATAACGTCCCCCGATCTCGACCGCCACGCCGTCGCGCGTCAGGCGACGCTGGCGCGGGTCGAGGGCGAAGGGGCCGAAACACAGGCGCGCCGCATCCATTTTTCAGCAATTCCTCATGTCTTGCTCATGCCTCTCATGCTCGCGGCTGGCACACGAGCCGATACCCAAACCATATCAGGAGCCACGCATATGTCGAACACCCAGATCGCCCGTTACGCAACGCTGATGCCGCGTTTGCGCATTGCCCTGTGGAGCGGCGCCGCGCTGCTGTTCACCATCCCCGTCGTCGCCAGCCTGATCGGTCCCGAGGGCTTCGAGTGGACGTTCGGCGATTTCGTCTTTGCCGCCGTCGCGATCGGAATCGCGGCGGCAGTGCTCGATTTCGCCGTGCGCAAGGCGACCGCCCTGCCCTATGCGTTTGCCAGCGCGATCGCGGTCGGGATCTGTTTCATGACGTTCTGGATCAACGCCGCGGTCGGCATCGTCGGCCGCGAGGACAACGACGCCAACGCCGCCTTTTATGGCGTCGTGCTGTTCGCCATCGTCGCGGCGGGTCTCGCGGGGGTGGTCAAGCGCGGAGCGCCCGAGGCAATGGCCCGGGCCATGGTCGCGTGCGCGATCGCACAGGTCGCGGCGGGATTGATCGTCGCGACGCTCGGCTATTTCGCGCTGATCTTCACCGGCGTCTGCGTTGTCCTGTGGCTGCTGAGCGCCGCGCTGTACCGGCGCGCGCCGAGCGAGGGAGACAGTCTCGCCGCGACCTTCAGATGATCCCGACCGCCTTGCCGCTCTTCTCGAAGATGCCGAGGATTTCGCTGACCTGCTGAGCTGTGTGCTCGGCGCACAGCGAGCAGCGCAGCAGCGTCATGTTGGCGGGCGTTGCCGGCGGGCGGGCAAGGTTTACGTAAAGTCCGTTCTCGAGCAGGGCCTGCCACATCGCCGCGCCCTGTTCGAGGTCGGGCATGATCACCGCGATGATCGCCGATTGCGGCGTTTCGGTGCCGAGCGTGAAGCCGAGATCCTTGAGCCCGCCGTGCAGGCGTTTAGAATTTTCCCATAGGTGCGCGCGCTTGTTCGATCCGTGCATCAGCTTGCGGATGCTCGTCTCGGCGGTGGCGACGACGCTCGGCGGCAGGCTGGCGGTGAACACATAGGGGCGGCAGACGAGGCGCAGGATTTCGAACTTGGGATGGTTCGACACGCAAAAGCCGCCGACCGTGCCGACGCTTTTGCTGAACGTGCCGATGATGAAATCGACGTCGTCGATGACGCCCTGGTCCTCGGCGACGCCGCGGCCGTTCTCGCCGATGAAGCCCATCGAATGCGCCTCGTCGACGAGCACCATCGCGCCCGCATCCTTGCAGATGCGGACCATTTCCTTGAGCGGGGCAACGTCGCCGAGCATCGAATAGACGCCTTCCAGCACGACGAGCTTGCCGGCGTCGGCGGGGAGGCGCTTGAGGCGTTTTTCGAGCGCCGCGACATCGTTGTGGCGGAAGGCGACGATCTGGGCATTGCCCATCGCGCAGCCGTCGTAGATCGAGGCATGGCTATCGGTATCGATGACGACGTAATCGTCCTTGCCCGCCAGCACCGAGATGATCCCGAGATTGGCCTGGTAACCCGTCGAGAAGACCATCGCATGGTCCATCGCGTAGAAGTCCTTGAGCGCCTCTTCGCACGCCTTGTGCCCCTGATAGGTGCCATTGAGCACGCGGCTTCCGGTGGTGCCCGAGCCGAATTCGTCGAGCGCCTTCTTGCCCGCCGCGATGACGTCGGGGTCGAAGGTCATGCCCATGTAATTGTAGGTGCCCAGCAGGATCGTCCGATTGCCGTTGCAGATCGCCACGGTCGGCGATTCGACCTTTTCCATGACGAGGCTGAACGGGTCCTGCTGACCGGTCGCGAGCAAATCCTCGCGTTGCTTGATCAGCGGGTCGAACTTGGCGAACAGGTCGGGGCTGCCGCCTGCGCGGACCACGGGCTTGTCGGGCATCGGGGCTTCGGTCATGTCAAACTCGCTTTTCGTCGGGGTGGCCGAACGGACGGGGGCTCAATCCTTCAGTTTCTCGACCGCATCGACGAGCTGGCCGACGGTCTCGATCTCGGCCTGCATGTTCATCGTGATGACGACGTCGAACGCGTCCTCGATCTCGGCGACGAAGTCCATGATCGTCAGGCTGTCCCATTCGAGATCGCCGACGAAGCTCGTCGCCTCGGTGAGGTCGACGCCCTTGGCGTTGAACGGTTCGATCTGGGCCTTCACGGTGGCGAAGGTTTCGGCGCGGCTGGTCATGCGATGCGATCCTCTGATAGCGATTTGCCCGGTTCACTGCCCGAGCCGGGAGAGGCTTGGCAAGCGAATACGGCGATTTTGCGTCGGCGCTGCGGCATCACAGCCAGCCTTGCGCGCGATACCATTTGGCGGTGTCGCCAAGGCCGCGCTGGGTGTCGATGCGCGCCCGCCAGAGATCGGCGGGGGGCCGCCGATCGGCGCGCGCGACCCAGTCGGGATGGCAGAAATAGGCGGCACGATCGAGCGTCAGCTTGGCGCGGCCACGGCGCACCAGCCGGTCGCCGCGCGCGGCGAGGCGCAGCGCCCAGGCGGGCATGGCGAGCGTCGCGACGCTGCGCCCGACCGCCTTGCCGAGCGCGCGCGCGAAGCCGCGATGCGACCAGCCATTGGGACGGCCGTCATCGGGTTCGTAGATGCGACCGCAATAATCGCGCCCCGCCGTTGCCAGCGCGAGCAGCAGCTCGGCAAGATCGCCGACATGGATGACCGACAGCCGCCCCCCCGGCGGCAACAGCGCGAGGCCGCGCGCGGCGAGGCGGAACATCTCGAGCATCTCGGTATCGCGCGGACCGTAGATCGCGGGCGGGCGGACGATGATCCAGTCGAGTCCTCCCGCCATCACCGCGGTTTCGGCGCCGGCCTTCGACCAGCCGTAGTCGCTGATCCCCGGTTCGCGGGCCGACAGCGAAGAGACATGGACGAAGCGCGCGATCCCGGCCTCGCGCGCGGCGGCGGCGACCGCCTCGGTTCCGGCGATATTGGCGGCGGCAAAGCCCGCGCGGTCGCGCGCATTGACCGCGCCGGCGACGTGGATGACCGCGTCGGCGCCGTCGACCAGCTCGGCAAGCGCGTCGCGCCGGTCGAGCGCGCCCGCAATCCAGGTCAGGCCCGGCCGATCGGGCTGCGGTCGACGCGTCAGCGCGCGGACATGGTGGCCACGCGCCACCGCGAGATCGACGAGCGTCGATCCGACGAAGCCGGTCGCGCCGGTGATCGCGATGACGCGCGCGCTATCCCCAGTCGCGACGTGCGTCAAAGCGGCGACCAGTCGGCGACCTCGCCATCTTCGTCGCGCGCGGGGAGATGTTCGATCGAGCTGGTGTCGGGCAGATAGCCGAGCACCTGATCGAGGATCGGTTCGAGTCCGGCGCCGGTCGCGCCCGACAGCGGATAGGGGACCGGCGCGCCCGCCGCGGTCAATTCGTCGCTCATCGCCGCGACGAGTTCGTCGTCGAGCAGGTCGGTCTTGTTGAGCGCGAGGATCTGCGGCTTGTCCTCGAGCCCGGCGCCATAGGCCCTGAGCTCGTTCTGCACCGTCTTCCACGCCGCGGCGGGATCGTCGCCATTGGCGTCGACGAGGTGGATCAGCACGCGGCAGCGCTCGATATGGCCAAGGAAGCGGTCGCC
>JAACTG010000007.1:6390-6616 GCA_009993585.1 Sphingomonadales bacterium | reverse complement strand
GGCTGAAGCCCGAAGGCCCCGTCACCGTGGAGCCGCCCCAGCGCGCAGAAAAGCGCATCGTCATTGAGGACCCGTCCCAGCCCTTCCTCGTCATCGGCTACCACCGCCCCGATGTGACCGATCCGGACGATGTCGTCTACGATGTGATCAGCGACATCCTCGCAGGAGGCCGCTCCTCCCGCCTCGAGAAGAGCCTCGTCAAGGAAAAGAAGCTGGCCCTCTACAC
>JAACTG010000007.1:0-6359 GCA_009993585.1 Sphingomonadales bacterium | reverse complement strand
TCGCGCACCGTACCGATCAGCGGATTGCCGACCTTGCGCACCATGTAGGCGCCCAGATCGCCGAAGATCACCGCACGGTTGCCCGTCGCGATCGGCGGGACATCGTCGTTGACGTGGTACTTCTTGCCCAGGATCAGATCGGGCGCGCCGACGCGGACGTCGCCCATCTGCCACAGGTAATTGCCCTGACCGTCCTTCAGCTTGCGGATCGCCGCGAGCGTGGTGTCGGCGAACATGAACCCGCATTTCGGGCTGCGGCGATAGGCCGCATTGACCGAATGCTGCAGGTCGATGATCTCATCGGCCGCGATCGCCGCGATCGCCGCGGCGGTCTTGCCGAGCGAGGACGCGGTGACAATGCCGTTGGGCTGCCCCACGCCGGTTCCGACCGTCAGCTTGGCGTTGGCGATCCGGCCGAGGCGCTGGCCCAGCTTGCTGCCGACGAATGCCTCGAGGTTGAACGCCGAGTCCTGCAGCAACTCGAAGCTCAGCTTGAGCCACGGCGTCGCGTAGACATAGGCGGACAGGCTCTTTTCGCCGAATACCAGGTCGCCGCTGTCGTCATCGAGTACGTCAGCAGCTTCGGCCAGCGCCGCCGCGGAATTGCCGGTGTCGTCGTTGGTCGGGATATCGAACGGGTTGCCCGAGCTCGTGATCATCTCGTCGGTGACGCCGGGATCGTACATCGGACCCCAGTCCTTCATCGTCTCGACGATCTTTTTGGCGAGTTCGGTCGGCACGGTATAGCCGCCCGCAGCGTCGGCGCCGGCGGTCTGCGTCCGGTTTTCGACATAGCCCTGGCGCAGCAGCGCGCGCTGTTCGGGCTCGAGAGCGCCGAGCTCACCGCCGGCACGCAGCGCGGCGTAGAAAGCGTCGCGATAGTCGGCCTGGCGCTGTTCGTTGTCGGAGGCATCGCCTTCGTCTTCACCATCGATGCCCAGCGCTTCGCCGTCGCGGCCCTTCGGCCGGAGAGCGGCACGACGCGCTTCAGCCGCGCTCTCGGCGGCAGCGAGGCGCTCTTCACGGGCGATCTGCTTCTCGAGCGTGTCGAATTCACCCATGATCGTGTCGTGGCGCTGGTCGAGTTCCGCGGCGCGGGCGTCGTCAGTATTCGTGGTGATCGCGTCGAGAGCGGCGCGCGCGTCGGAGACGAGCTTTTCGCGCTTCTCCTGCATTTCCTTGAGGGTCATGATTGTCTCCTGGACATGAAAAACCCGCCGGGAATCGGCGGGCGGACAAGGGCGAAGCGTGCTGCGCTCGCCTCCTCGGGCTGGGCCCGGTGATTATTCGGGGCGAATGCCCCGTTCCGCGTGCGCCTGGCGGGCGCGGCGCGCGGAGATCCGGGTGCATGCACCGGCTTTATTGTGCTCCCGGCGCTCCTGGCGGGAGTGCTCGAGCGACCGCTTCCCCACGCTCGTGTCGGGATAGGCGGGAAACGCCGTGTAGGTGATCTCGTAGAGCTCGGCTTCCAGCACGGTCCGCAGCGGCGTGTCTCCGGTCTCGTCCCACTCCTCCTTAACCGCGCGGAACGCGAACGACATCGCTTCGATGTCGCCGCGGTCGATCTGGACGCTGAGGTCGCGACCGTCCTGCGTGTCGGGCAAGTCGTTTTCGAACGCTAGGCCGCGCTGGTCTTCCGCGATGCGCAACGTGCCGCGGCTCTTGCGCCCGACCGGGCGCCCGCCGTCATGGCTATGCAACGCGACGACGTCACGCTCGCCCAGCGACTTGGCGAACGCGCCGGGAGCGAACTTCTCGAGCCAGTAGCCGCCGATATCGGTCTCGTTGTCGAACAGGCACGCATAGCCCTTCGCCACCTGGCCGCCTTCGTCTTCGCCGACCGCGCGTATTTCCAGGCTGGCGTCGACCTGCCGCCGCTCTCGTTGATCAGTCGTCGGTTTGTTCGGCTCCATCGGTGCCCTCCTTGTTCGTATCGTCGGCGATCGGCGGTCCGCCATTGTGTCCCGGGCCCGCGACGGTGCCGAGCGGGACCGTCGCCTGCTGGACGTAGAGCTTGTTGCCGTGTCCGTTCGGATCGGGTGGCCGGTTTTCCAGCGCGCGGGCCTCGTCGGGCATCAGCTGCCCGGTCAGGATTGCACGCGCCAGCGCTTCGATGCGGTCCTTGAACGCGCCGCGCTGCAGCCCGTCGAGATTGTGCTTCACCCGGCGCGAGGGGCCACGCCAGCCGTATAGTTTCAGCGTAACTTCGTCCTCGAACGCCTTGGCCCACTGGCCGACATTGTGCTTCACCAGCTGCAGGTCCTGCTGCTCGGTGTTGCTGAAGGTGCCTTTCGACAGGTCACCGACGAAAACCGGCGGCATCTGCCAGATCCGGCCCATCTCCTGAATCTGGAACAGGCGAGCTTCGACCATCTGCCCCTTGCCGGGTTCGACGCCGATCGGCTTTAGCGTGTGGCCGACCGGCATGCCGAAGAACGGCGCCCCCGACTTCTTTGCCAGGTCGATCGCCCGCTGGATATCGCTCTGCGCGCGCCTAAACGCGTCGGGACCGCTCGGCAGCGGCCCCTCGAGAGCAAGCGGGGGAACGCCGCCGCTGGCGAAAAACCCGCCAGCGAAATCGCCCATCGCTATGGCCAGGCTGATCGCCTTGTTGCATTTTACGATCGGGCTGTAGCTGCCGAGGCGGTCGCGCTTCGGCATGAACGGCGTGTCGATCACGTCCGTCGCGGCATAATCGCGTCCATCGAATTTGTAGATCTTGCGGCCGTTGCGTCGGATGACCGTCGTCAGTCCCGGATCCATTGGCCAGATCGCAACCGGCTTGCCGCGGCCGTCACGCTCGATCCAACTGCACCCGCGCCCGCCGGTAAAGACCTGCTGCCAATGATATTGCCGCCACGCGAAGCTGGTCTCTTCTTCGTTCGGCGCGAAAGAGAGCAGCTGCGCGGCCGGATCCTTGACCCGCTCGCCGTTGTCGCCCGCTTTGAAGGTGTGGAGCGGCAGCGCCGCCAGCGTGCGCGACAGGAATGCGACGATGCACATGACCGCCGGGACCTGCAGCGCCGCCTCGATCGAAACCTGCGGCAGCGAATTATTCTTGTCGAGCGCGCCGAGGATCTGCAGCAGCGCTTCGGGGTTGTCGCTGAGGCGAAAGCTTGGATCCTCGAGCGAGCGCTGTTCCGCCATCGGGGGCACAATTCCGAGCGCGCCGAGCGCGCGGTCCATAAGACCCATCAGCCGGCGAGCCCTTCATCGGCGCCGCTGAGCGAATATTCGGGATCGTCCCAGGGGGAAGTCGCGACCATCTCTTCTTCCTCCTTCATGGCGACGCCCAGCGCCGCGATCAGCGCCACCGGATTGTCGATCTTGGCCTCGTCGCGCGGCTTGCGCGGGTAGACGTTGTCCTTCGCGTCAGGCTGCGCGACCACGTTGTTGATCTGCCATTCCATCACCGGGCAGCCGCCGTGTTCTATGGTCCCGGCGCGGGTAAGCGCGTCGAGCTCCTTCATCGGCTCGCTGAAGTTGAGCACGATCGGCCGGTACTCGACGACCGGAAAGCCTTCCTTTTGCATCGTCGTGACCAGGTAGGTCGCCTGATGGGGATCGTACGCCACCTGCTCGAGCTGGAAGAGTCCGCGAACCGTTCGCAGCACCTCGACGATCTCATCGTAATCGATGATCTCGCCGTCGGTTACCTCGAGCAACGCTTGCGCATCCCAGCCTTGGTAAGCCGCCACCTTCAGCACCGTCTCCGATGGAAGGAAATAGAACCCGATCCGGATATAGGGATCGTCTATCGTCGCCTTCTTGCCGATCGGTGGAAACAGCAACTCCAGCGCAGCAATATCTACCTTCGACGCAAGGTCCAGACTCGCAATGCAACGTCGGCCGAGCAATCGCTCGATCATGATCGCTTCGCGGCCTTGGACCGGAATATCCTCGCTCGAGCACCGGCGCCACGCCTCAATGTCGAAGAAGGCTGCCTTCGCCGCCACCCACAGGTTGAGGTGCTTCGTCTTGAAAATCCCCGCCTTGCGCGGCGTCGCGATCGCGTCGCGCTGCCGCGCAAGCAGGAAGTCGGCCGAGACCGACACGTCGTAATTGGGATTGGCCTTGCGAAGCGCCGCTTCGCTCTTCCAGTCGTCCCCTTCGTCGATCGTGTACTCGACGAAGAATGTCTCATCCTCGAGCGGCGGGCCACCATTGTGGCCAATGCCGGCGAGCTTGTCCCTCTCCTCCTGGACCGCCGCGTAACAGGGCCCGGCAAGATTGTCGCCGGCCGTGGTGATCAACACCTGCAGCGGCTGGTCGCGTGCGCCCATACCGGTCCGCATCGTGTCGACCTGACCGTCGTCGGCATGCTCGTGATATTCGTCGTGGATCGAACAACTCGGCGACTGCCCGTCGCCCGGATCTCCGATGATCGTCTCGAACTTCGATGCGTCGCCGACCCGCGTCAGGTTCTTGGCGTTCACCTCGACGCCGAACTTCCTGCAAAGCGCCGGCGTCCGATACGCCATCAACCTGGCAGGACCAAAAACCTCCCAGGCCTGCTTCTCGTTCGTCGCGCCCGAATAGACCTCGGCGCCGAATTCGTCGTCGGCGCAGAGCATGTACAGTCCGATGCCCGCCGACAACGCCGACTTGCCGTTCTTGCGCGGCACGATAACGAACAGCACGCGGAACCGCCGCAGTCCGTCCTTTTTTCGCAGCCAGCCGAACGTGCAGCAGATGACCCAGATCTGCCACGGCTCGAGCCGAAGCGTTTCTTTCGACCGCGCCCATTTCCCCTTCGAATGCGGCAGGCGTTCGATGAACCGGCACGGGCGCGACGCCTTGTCAGCATCGAAACGGAACGGGAACGCCTTGCCCCGCTGCGCCTTCAGATCGTCGAGGAACCTCGCGCACTGCAGCCGGATCGACTTGCACGCCGGGATCCTGCCTTTGACGACGTCGGTCGCATATTTGCGCGCAATCGCCGGATAGTCGCGAGCCTCCACATCAGCTCAGGCGGCGCGACGATGCTTTCGCCGCACCCGCTTGCTGATGTGCAGGCGGTTGGGCTTGCGCTTCGGGCGCGCTTGAAGTCCGCGCGATCGGCGGACACTGGTCCGGCCGGCGGAAGCCAGGCGACGCCGGCGGCGGCGGGCTGGCGATGGCGCCGTCGATTCCTCGATCGTCGCGCGGATACCTGGAGGTGGTGAGGCCAGAGCGACCGCACCGAACGAAACGCTCATCAGCGCGACGCATCTCATCAAGCCGAATCCTCGCATGCCATTCTCCTTAAAAGTCGTCGAACGCGCCCGCTTCGGGCTTGTGACCGCTGGCGATGCGAAGCGCCGCAGCCGGATTGAGCATCAACTCACCGATCAGCGACTGCGCGTGCCGCATCGCGTCGGACAGCATCGCCACCTCCGGCCGCGCGCGGATCAAGATCGATCCTGTCGCCGTTTCGGTCTCGTAGGTGTCACCCTCGACCTCAAGGACCGCTTGGTATCGCTGGATCTGTTCGAGCCGCAGCGCGAGCAGCGCAACGTGTTCTGCGTAATGCGGGCTCGCGCGCTCTTGCTCTTCGAGCATCTTCGCGATTGACCCGAAATGCAGCTGCGCGAGATCCGACAAGTGGAGCGGCGCGATCATCGGCCCGTCCGGTGCCGGCTCACCCAAAACATTCTCTCGATCGGTTCGAACAGTGCCCGCCAACGCCTTCAATTCCGGCGCTTTACGCTTGCGACCGGCGTTCGGTCTCGCTCCACCTCTCGCCATCCGACCTCCTGCCGGCACAGCCGCAACTTTTTACCCTTTGAATTCGCCCGCACGAAAATTTGTCTCGGGGGCGGTGTCCGCGGCGGGAAGGCTGGAAGGCTTGACCCTCCCCCTCCCCTGGCGAAGCCCGATCAGCCCCGCTCAGTCGCGATCGGCGCGCGTTCGGCCACGATCCTCTGCTCGCTCGGCCGCCGACTTGGCGTCGTGGCAGGGATCGCACAGCCCTTGCTTGTTCTCCCTCGTGTCGCTGCCTCCCCAGGCGAGCGGCACGATGTGGTCGACGACGTCAGTGCGGACGTGTTTGCCCCGCTTGAGGCACAGCCGGCAGAACGGCTCCTCGGCGATGACCTGCGCCCGATCGCGCTGTCCTGCCCGGCCGCGCTTGCGACGATCCCTGAACGCCGGTGTCGGCGCCCAGGGCTTGCTCTCACGCCAGCCTGGCGATCTGAACACCGGTGGCCGCGCGGGCATCAATCTACCTCGACGCCATAGGCTTGCAGGTCGAGCTCGAGCGACCGGACACGCAGATGCAGCTGCTCGAGCACGATGGGGCTCACCGCCGCGCTCAGCGCGTCGTCCTGCTCCACGCCCGAGATCGCCAGCCTCACCGCGCCCAGCTCGACCGCGGCGAT
>JAACTG010000164.1 GCA_009993585.1 Sphingomonadales bacterium | reverse complement strand
ATGTTCATGCCGTCCATCAACGGCCCCTCGATGACATGGATCGGACGGCCGCCCTTATCGGCGACGGCCTGGCGCGCCTCCTCGGTATCCTCGACGATATGCGCGTCGAGGCCCTTGACCAGCGCGTGCGAGAGGCGCTCGGCGACCGGCCAGCCGCGCCATTCGGCGGCGGCCTTTTCGGCCACCGCGTCGGTGCCGCGATAGCGTTCGGCGAGCGCGATCAGGTTCTCGGTCGCATCGCCGCCATTTGCCGGCGCGCGGTCGAGGATGACGTCCTCGCACGCGGCGCGCAATTCGGGGTCGATCTCGTCGTAGATATCGAGCTGGCCGGCATTGACGATTCCCATGTCGAGCCCGGCGGGAATCGCGTGGTAGAGGAAGACCGAATGCATCGCGCGGCGGACCGGCTCGTTGCCGCGAAAGCTGAACGACAGGTTCGACAGGCCGCCCGAAATGTGGACATGCGGGCAGCTCGCCTTGATCTCGCGGCACGCCTCGATGAAGTCGAGGCCGTAGCGGCGATGCTCGTCGATGCCGGTGGCGACGGCGAAGATATTGGGGTCGAAGATGATGTCCTCGGGCGGGAAGCCGATGCCGGTCAGCAGGCCATAAGCGCGCTGGCAGATTGCGACCTTGCGCTCCCTGGTGTCGGCCTGGCCGCTTTCGTCGAACGCCATGACGACGACGGCGGCGCCATAGGCCATGCATTTGCGCGCCGAATCGAGGAACGCCGCTTCGCCTTCCTTCATGCTGATCGAATTGACGATCGGCTTGCCCGAGACGCATTTGAGGCCCGCCTCGATGACCGACCATTTCGAGCTGTCGATCATCACCGGCACGCGCGAAATGTCGGGCTCGGCGGCGACGAGCAGCAGGAAGCGCGTCATCGCGGCTTCGGAATCGAGCAGTCCCTCGTCCATGTTGACGTCGATGATCTGCGCACCGTTATCGACCTGGTCGCGCGCGACCTCGACCGCGGCGTCGTAATCGTCGGCGAGGATCAGCTTCTTGAAGCGGGCCGAGCCGGTGATGTTGGTCCGCTCGCCGATATTGACGAAACGCGCGCTCTTGGCTGGATCGGACATGGCTGCGGTCAAGCGACGAGCGAAAAGGGTTCGAGACCGGCGAGGCGCGTGACCACGGGTTGCGCGGGGACGGCGCGCGGCGGCAGGCCGGCAACCGCCTGCGCCATCGCGGCGATATGGTCGGGGCGCGATCCGCAGCATCCGCCGAGCACGTTGACCATGCCGGCGTCCGCCCATTCGCGCACCAGCCCCGCGGTCGTCGGCGGTTCTTCGTCATATTCGCCCAGGTCGTTGGGCAGGCCGGCA
>JAACTG010000100.1:17667-24053 GCA_009993585.1 Sphingomonadales bacterium | reverse complement strand
ACCGGTCGCTGCGGCTCGTTGCGCGCCCAGATGGCGTAATCGAAGACCATCCGCGACAGGACCGCGACAACCACCGAGGTGACGTCGGATGGAACGCCTGACACATCGATGATGCTGATCGGCTTGCCTTCGGACGGCAGGCGGAAAATCTTCGACAGGAAGGCCGCCATCGTGTCGGCGACGAGCATGCCCGAAAACATGAAATTGTACCGCGGGTCGTTGCGCAGCTCGTCGATCTTGCTCTTGAGCCGCATATAGGGCGCCGACGAGGTCGCCTTGTCGAGCCGGCCCATCTCGTTCTGGATGATATTGACGAGATCGCTGAGCAGATACGGGATCGGCGAATCGACGGTCAGCTTGCTGATCCCCTCGGCGGTGCGCGATTTGGTCCGCGCCTGGATCAGGCAGCGCGCGAGAATGTCGCAATCGGCCTGGCGATCCTTGCCTTCGGAAGTGACGAAAACCTCGCAATGCTCCTCGAAATTGAGCAGCCAATAGGGCAGCGCCAGGTTGTCGACGTCGAACAACGCGCCCTGCCCTTTGAACGCGGCGGAATATTCACCGTGCGGATCGATCATGACGATATGGCCCTGCGGCGCCAGCTCGCAGATCTTGTGGAGGATCAGTGCGGCGGCAGTCGATTTGCCGGTACCGGTCGAGCCGAGCAGCGCGAAATGCTTTCCCAGCATCGCATCGACGTACAGCGCGGCACGGATATCGCGGGTCGGATAGACGGTGCCGATTTCGACATGCGGACGTTCGTCGGCGGCATAGACCTGTTTGAGGTCGTTGCTGGTTGCGGCGTAGACGTCGCTGCCAGGCGTCGGATAGCGCGTAACGCCGCGCCGGAAGTTGAAAATGCGCCCGGTCAGCTTCTCCTCGTCGCCTTCGCCGAGGAAGTCGATCTGGGCGACGATCACGCCTTCCTTGCTGTTCTGCATTTTCTGCGACCGGACATTGGCGAGCAGCCACATGCTGCCGATGCGGATCTTGATCTGGCTGCCGACCTGGCCCGCCATCGCGATCGCCGGGTCCTTGTCGCCGCGCAGGTCGTTGAGACGGCGAAGGTCGAGCAGGACTTCCGAGCTCGACCCCGATATCTGCACGACTTCGCCGATCAAGCAGCCGTTGGCGGAGGACAACGCCTTGCCTTGCCGACCATCGCCGGTCGGCGAGACGGCGAGCGCGCGAACCGGAAATTCGTCGGCAGAATCGTCGCCTGCGTCCGCATGCGGGCTTGCCGCCCTGAAATTGTTGCCGCCCATGTCCATCGTCGCGCGTCCCCATCCCGATCCGGGTTTTACTCGCACCCTCGGTACCGCAAGGGCGTAAAGAAAGGATTTACCAGACGCGAACGCGGCCACCTCAGCGGCGGGCGAAATAGGCGCTGGCAGCATAGCCGAAGGCAAGCGAGATCAGAATTGCCGCCAGTCCGTAGAGAAACCCGTATTGCCGGGCGGCGATCGCGACGAAGCGTTCGAACCCCGTCTTGCGCACGACGATGTCGCGCGAAGCCACCGCCAGTACGCGGCCATTCGAAATGAGGAAGGTTTCAGCGGTGATCCGGCCTACGGGAACGCGTGCGGGGACAGCGAGGCTGGCACGATAGAGCACGCCTTCGCGGATCGAGACCGCCCCGAAATCCTCGCTGTAGAGGCGGTTGCGGCGATTGAGATCGATCAGACCGGCTTCGAACCGACCGAGTTCCTCGGGACTGACGAAACCGGTCGGCGACAGCTGCAGATTGTCGAGACCGAGTTCGTAAATTGCGGCGGTCCGTTCATCGACGATATCGCCGATCGGACGCGAAGAACCGATCGCATAGAAGGTCGGCGCCGAGCGCATCGAAACCGCGTCGACGTTAAGCCAGATGCCGCCCACCTGGGATTTTTCACGGATCGTAATCGGCGCCGATGGGGACTTGAGCACGACGACGATGTCGACATCGGCATCTGGGAGATTGCCATCGGGATAGAGGATCGCCCCGAACAGGAGCAGCTTTTCCCCGGCAAAGCTGTAGCGAATCTCGATCTCGGTCTGCGACACGTCGGGTACCAATTGCGGATCGGTCGCTTCGGCGTCCGAAGCCACCAGCGCGACGCACATCGCGCAAAGGGCAAACAATCGCTTCACGCCGCCTGTACCGAATAGACTTCGTCAGGCCGGATCCCGAGGCCCCAGGCCATGCGCAAGGCAACCACCAGGACGATCAGCGAGAGCGCGAGGCGGAGATATTCGGGCCGGAGTTTTTGGGCGAAGCGCGCGCCGAACTGCGCCCCGGTCACGCTGCCGATCAAGAGCAGCACCGCCAGCACGATATCGACCGCCCGCGTCGTCAGGCTGTGCGTCATGGTCGTTGCCATGGTGACGAACAGTATCTGAAACAGCGACGTACCGACGACGACCTGCGCGCCCATGCCCAGCAGGTAGAGCATCGCGGGGATCAGGATGAAGCCCCCGCCGACGCCGAGCAGCATCGTCATGATGCCGGTGACGACGCCGAGGAGCAGTGGCGCCAGCGGCGAGATGTAGAGGCCCGAGCGATAGAAACGCCAGCGCATCGGCAAAGCGGCGACCAACGGATGGTGACGCCGCCGCCTGATCCGGACTGCCTCTCCTTTGCGCACGGCACGCACCGCGTTGAAAGATTCATACGCCATCATCGCCCCGATCGATCCCAGCAGGACGACGTATAGCAGCGCGATGACGGTATCGATCTGGCCCGCTGCCGCGAGCAGGCGGAACAGCACCGCCCCGATCAGCGAGCCAACGATACCGCCTGCCACCAGAACAGCGCCCATGCGGAAATCAACGCCGTCGCGGCGCATATGGGCGAGCATTCCCGACACGCTCGCGCCGGTAACCTGGGTCGAGGCCGATGCTGCGGCCACGGTCGGAGGAATGCCGTAAAAGATCAGCAGCGGCGTCGTCAGGAAGCCGCCGCCGACGCCGAACATCCCCGACAGGAAACCGACCAGCCCGCCCAGGCCGATGATGACGAACGCGTTCACCGACAGGTTGGCGATGGGGAGGTAGATGTCCATGGGCGTGTTCCGCGCGGTCCGTGGCACCGATCGCACCGCTGACACCGGCGGATAGAGAAAAACCGCGGCCGGGGAAACCGCTCGATTGATTGCGCGCCGTGACAAGCGCCGGTGCAGGTTCCCCCTAGAAGGCCGCGCTTACCGTCACCGCCGGGCCGCTCATCGGTTGCGCCTTGCCGGCAACGCGCTGACGCCAGTCCGCCGCGACCCGGAGCGTGCCCTCGCCCAGCCCGATTCTTGCCTCGATGCGCGGGCCGATATCGACCCGTGCGGTGCCGGTCTGCACTCCCGCCCAGCTGCCTGCGCCGGCACTCAGCGTGATCGCCTGGCGTTCGAAGATGCGGCGGCGTGCGACCAGCTGACCCTCGGCAAATGCGACCCTCGGCGACCATCCCACCACGCCCGCCTGGCCATAGCCCTCGACCTGCAACGTTTCCTCTCCACCGCTGGAAAATCCGCCGGCGGCAAATGCGGCCAGCGCAGCGCGCGCGTTATCGCCGACGGCAAAGCGTCGCTCGACATGGAGCGCGACCGGGAGCCGGGGAAGCGCGATCTTGACGCCCGCGGCGAGCTCGGCCTGGTCGCGCCGGTCGAGCGGGCTGGTCGCACGCAAATAGGCCCGGGGTCCGGTGCTTGCACCGAACCGATAGTCGAGTTCCACCCCCGCCTGCGACGCTCCATAGCGCGAAACCAGCGGCGCCGTCGCCTGGCTTCCCCCCCGGACGAGCAACCAGCCAGAGGCGTGCCAGCGATCGCTCGCGGACTTTGCGAAGGGCGCCTGCCCCGTCGCGGGCGCCGCGAACAGGCCGGTGCGATCTCCAGCGGCGACTGTCGGTCCCGTGCTGGTCGAGGGGGTAGCGCCCCATTGCCATCGGCCGCCGAGCGATGCGAGACGCAGGCGCCGGAGCATCTCGGCTGGATTGCCGACGCCCACCGGATAATGGGTGACGGCCGCAATCGCCATCGGCTTCGAACGCGAGCGATCGACTGGCGCGACGGCCATGGCAAACGCATGCTGCGCCACCGCCCCGCGCCGCGGCGTCGCGGTCCAAGCGCGGGTCGGCAACGCCTGCGCGAATGGTGCCGCGCGTTCTTCGATCTGTCGCGTCACCCCAGGATCGCCGAGCGAAATCCACGCGACGCGAAGCCATATCCACACCACCAGAATACCGAGCAAAAGAGCCAATGGCTGTCCCGCCACCCGAACCGCCGTGTCGTCGCGCGGATGATTTGCGAAGGTCATGACACGGCGCGCCTCGAGGCCGCACTCCCGTGCGGCCTCGCATGTTCGGTCTTGTCCCAGACGAGGTCGGCGCCGGCCAGGCTGGCCAGATAGCGCGTCAAGGCCCGCCGAGCAGCGAGAATCGCGACGATATTGGAGACCAGAACGCGCGGAACGGCGCGGAGCCCCTGGCGGTGTCCGTAGAGCCGCGTCGTGCAGACATAGCGCATCACCAATCGCCAGGTCAGCACCGCGAAACCGCCGCCGAGCAAGATTCGCAGTTGGTCCGGCACGTGCGCCAAGTCGGTGCCGCTCGCCTGGCCGATCGCCTCGCTGGCGACGAGGCCGACGGCACCCAGATAACCGGCCAGCGTCACGACCGCCGCCAGCATCGCCCGACGGTCGCGCCACAGCATCCAGTTGCCGGCCAGTGCGCGCAGCGACCGCCCTGTCAGCCAGCCGATCCGATCCCAGCCGGTCAGCGCGATACCTGTGATCCAGCGCGCTTTCTGCCGCACCGCATCGTCGATGCGGTCGGGGAAATAGCTCCGCACGGCAATCAATGCGCCGTCACCATCGCGTTGGCGCAAAAATGCCGTGGGCAGACCAGCCGCCGAGACGGCGAGTCCGCACTCATAATCCTCCACCAGGCTTTCCGCCCGAAACGGATTTCCGCGTTCGGACATCGCGTCGAGCGCATCGCGGCGAAAGGCGCAGCCGACGCCCGCGGCGGGCAATGGCGCCCCGATCAGGCGACGGACAGCCAACTCCTTCTGGTGGGCCTCGGCAAACTCGTCCGCGTAATGACCCGCTATCCAATGTCCGCGGGTCGGCAGCAACGGGACGACCGGAATCTGGACAAAGGCGTAATCCGACAGGGCATGATCGAAAACCGCCAGTTCTCCCGGATCGACGTAATCTTCGGCATCGTGAAGGATGACGGCGTCGAACCGGTCGGCCTGGTCGCGCTCATCGGCGCGCATCGCGGTCCACAACGCGTTCAGGCAGTCGGCCTTGGTCGTCGGACCGTCGGCGTCGTGTACCACCACGCGCAACTGGGGATTGATCACGGCCTCTGTCGCGACCTTGAGCAGGGTGGCCGCGTCGTTGCGATAGCAGCCGACGTAAAGCCGGTAGCGTTCGCCGTGCCAAGAGCTGGCCAGATGATCGAGCGTGCGCCCGATAACCGCAGCTTCACGCCAGGCGGGAATGAAGATCGCAAGGCGATGATGCGGACGCGATTCGTCCTCCAGCGGGTCGACAGTCTTTCTGGCTCGTGGCTGACCCAGCCATAACGCATCGACCAGCACGTCGCCGGCACCGAAAATCAGGATGAACACCGAAGCGAACAGCAACAGCTCTAGGCTCGCAAGCCGCAGGTAAACGCCGAACCCGACGAGCAGGTCAGCCATTTCGAGCCCCGATGCGACCATCGCCCCCTCCTGACGACAGTATCAAAGAAGCATCGCATAAAATCAATGCAATAAGCATCCGGATCGCACCAAGGGCTTGACCCATCCCGTCCCCTCGTTACGTCGCCCACTGAACATAAGGCGCCGCAAGGATCACAGGGGAAAAGCAGGTTTGACCGATCAGAAGACCCGTATCACCGCCAATTCGGCGCTGCGCGATTTCCTGTCGAGCGAGGCGGCCGGCGGAATTGTCCTGCTCTTGGCTGCAGCGCTTGCGCTGATCATCGCCAATTCGCCGCTTGCCGACGCGTATTTCAGTTTCACCCATTGGAAAATCGGGCCGGTGCTGAGCGACAAGCTGGGCCCGATGACGACGCATTTATGGGTCAATGACGGGCTGATGGCGATCTTCTTCTTTTTCGTAGGCCTCGAAATCAAGCGCGAATTCGTCGACGGGCGCCTGTCGACCTGGTCGCGGCGCCGGCTGCCGGTCGTCGCGGCCGCCGCCGGCATGCTGCTGCCGGCGCTGATCTTCCTGTTCCTGACGCGGGAAAACCCCGCACTCAACAATGGCTGGGCGATCCCGGCGGCGACCGACATCGCCTTTGCGATTGGCGTTCTGGCGCTGCTCGGCAAGCGCGCCCCGACATCGCTCAAGCTGTTCCTGGTCACCGTCGCCATCGTCGACGACATGGGCGCGGTTGCGAT
>JAACTG010000100.1:0-17629 GCA_009993585.1 Sphingomonadales bacterium | reverse complement strand
CGCTGCTCGCCGCTGCGGGCATTCTGGCGATCATGTACGTCCTCAACCGCAACAACGTCCGCACGATCTGGCCCTATCTCGGCCTGAGCGCGCTGCTGTGGTATGCGGTTCTGCTGTCGGGCGTCCACGCGACCATCGCCGGCGTATTGGCGGCAACGATGGTGCCGATCATCCGAACGCCGGGTCGCCCCGACAGCAAGACGTCGCCACTGCATATTCTCGAGCATCAGCTTGATCGCCCCGTCGCGTTCCTGGTCGTGCCGTTGTTCGGCTTCGTCAATGCCGGGGTTTCGCTTGCGGGGATCGGTGTCGAAGAAGCATTTGCGCCGCTCCCGCTCGGCATCGCTGCAGGCCTGTTCATCGGCAAGCAGATCGGCATCTTCGGGAGCGTCTGGCTCATGGTCAAGGCCGGCTGGGCGAGCCGCCCGCGCGGCGCAACCTGGCTGCAGGTCTACGGCGTCTCGATGCTGTGCGGCATCGGCTTCACGATGAGCCTGTTCATCGGCGAACTCGCCTTCCCCGGATCGAGCCCCAACGCGGCGCTGCTGCGCGAAGAGGCGAAAATCGGCATCCTGATGGGCACGATCATATCGGCGATCGTGGGCTTCGTCCTGATGCGGATCGCCCCGCTGCATCCCAAACACGCGGCGATCGAAGCCGAGGAAGCGGGGAAGGAAGACGCGCAACGAGACTGAACGTCGGCGATTGACACTCGTTGCCAGAACGAACCGCCTGCTCGCTGTCTGGCGCCTTTGATACTTGCGCGACAGGGATGCTCAGCGCCACGAACTCGGCATGGATCGCCGATATCCCGCCCTGTCAAAAATCGCCTAGTCAATTTTCCACCGGACAAGGCTGGTATACAGCGACCGAACCGGGATCCCGTCGACATCGAGCGCGGGTTCGAATTTCGCGCGTGCGCTGATAAGGTCGCAGGTCACCTTGCCAAACTCACGATCGTCGGTCAGCGATTGCACGCGGCATTTTTCGACCGTTCCATCGGCACCGACAATCAGCGCGATATTGACCCGTGAGCCGATGCCCTTATACAAAGGCTTGCGTGGATAATCGCTCGTCGTCAGCCATTTACCCGTATTCGACGGTTTTGGCGGTGTCGCCACGCGGGCGATTTCGACCTGGCTGATGCCCCAGCTTTCCATCAGATTTCCGACGCATTTGTCGAGCGCCGCAAGCGGTTCGCCCATCGCCCCTGTCACCAGCTTGAACTTCCGGCCCTTATCGATGCGAAGGGTCAGGCTATCGAATTCCGCCTGCGGCACGGGGGCCGGTGTGGCTCTGTCGGATGTATCGTCATCGTCATTGCTATCGTCGGGGTCGAGGTGGAAATTGCCCATGAACAAGAGCGGGGTGGCATCCTCGCCAACTTGGCCGAGTGTTGGCCGAACCTCGCGATATTCGACTGGCTCGCCAAAACCGATGTGGACGGCGCGCTCGCGCCGCAACTTGACCGGCTTGCCGATCAGACGCAGCTCGAATGACGAACCGGGGGCATAGCGGATGAACTGAGCGATGATCGCGTCGTCGTCAGCCCCAAAACGGCGCAGCAGCGTGCAATTGTCCGGATCGTAATCGACGACCCACGGTGTGCTGGCCGGCAACGCCACGACATCAATTGCGCCCGCCGGTTGAACGGCGAGTGACGCGATCAGCGGAACCAATAGAAATTTCCGATCGGTCATGGTCGCCTCCGGTTAGACTTTTAGGCCAAAACCATATGCCGATAATGCCCTATTTTCTATAGCTTTTCGGTCAGCTCCGGAACGATCTGGAACAGGTCGCCGACGAGGCCCAAATCCGCCACCTGGAAGATCGGGGCGTCCTCGTCCTTGTTGATCGCGACGATCGTCTTGGAATCCTTCATCCCGGCCAGGTGCTGGATCGCGCCCGAAATGCCGATCGCGATATAGACTTCCGGCGCGACGATCTTGCCCGTCTGGCCGACCTGGTAATCGTTGGGCGCATAGCCCGCATCGACCGCCGCGCGGCTCGCGCCGATCCCCGCGCCCAATTTATCGGCGAGCGGTTCGAGCAGTTCGTGGAATTTCTCGTTGCTGGCAAAGGCGCGCCCGCCCGAAACGATGATCTTTGCGCTGGTCAGTTCGGGGCGTTCGCTCTTGGCGATTTCCTGGCCGACGAAGCTCGACAGGCCCTTGTCGCCGGTCGAGGCGACAGCCTCGATTTCGCCCGAACCGCCCTCGCTCGCAGCCTTGTCGAACGCCGTCCCGCGTACGGTGACGACGAGCTTGGCGTCGCTCGACTGAACGGTCGCGATGGCGTTGCCAGCGTAGATCGGGTGGGTGAAGGTCTTGTCGCCGTCGACCGAGAGGATGTCCGAAATCTGCATGACGTCGAGCAACGCGGCGACGCGCGGCGCAACGTTCTTGCCCGTCGTCGTCGCGGGCGCGACGAAGGCGTCGTGATGGCCCATCAGTTCGACGATCAGCGGAGCGATGTTTTCGGCGAGCGCATGATCATAGGCCGCATCGTCGGCGACGTGCACCTTGCCGACGCCGGCGATCTTGGCAGCGGCCGCAGCGACGCCGTCAACGCCCTTGCCGGCGACGATCAAATGGACTTCGCTGCCCATTTCGCCCGCGGCGGTAATCGCGCTCAGCGTCGCGTCCTTGACCGCGCCATTTTCGTGTTCGACCCAAACGAGCGTTTTCATATCAGGCGACTCCCAGGGCTTTGAGTTTGGCGACGAGTTCGTCGACGTCGGCGACCTTGATCCCCGCCTGGCGAACGGGCGGCTCGACGACCTTGAGCGTCGTCAGGCGCGATGCGATATCGACGCCGTAATCTTCGGGCGTTTTCTGATCGAGCGGCTTCGACTTCGCCTTCATGATGTTGGGCAGCGAGGCGTAGCGCGGCTCGTTGAGACGCAAATCGGTGGTCACGATCGCGGGCAGCTTGAGCTTGACCGTCTCGAGCCCGCCATCGACTTCGCGCGTGACATCGACGCTGTCGCCCTCGAGAACGACCTTCGACGCGAAGGTGCCCTGTCCCCAGCCGAGCAGCGCTGCGAGCATCTGGCCGGTCTGGTTGCTGTCGTCGTCGATCGCCTGCTTGCCGAGGATGACAAGCTGTGGCGCTTCGGCCTCGACGACCTTGGCGAGCAATTTCGCGACCGCCAGCGGTTCGACGTCCTCATCGGTCTGGATCAGGATCGCGCGGTCGGCGCCCATCGCCAGCGCGGTGCGCAGCGTTTCGGTCGCCTTGGCGGGGCCGATGGAGACCGCGATGATTTCCTCGGCCGGGCCCTTTTCCTTGAGCCGGATCGCTTCTTCGACCGCGATCTCGTCGAACGGGTTCATGCTCATCTTGACGTTGGCAAGATCGACGCCGCTGCCGTCGGCCTTGACCCGCGGCTTGACGTTATAATCGATCACCCGTTTGACGGGGACGAGGATTTTCATGTGCTTCCTTCCACTTTCGTCATGCCAGCGAAGGCCGGCATCTCGAGCGTCGATCTCCACCGATGGAGATCCCAGCTTTCACTGGGAAGACGCGGTCTAGTTCACGCCGCCTGCTTCACCTCGGCGACGATCTTTTTCGCGGCATCGCCGAGATCGTCGGCGCTGACGATCGGCAGCCCCGAATTGGCCAGGATTTCCTTGCCCTTGTCGACATTGGTGCCTTCAAGACGAACGACCAGCGGCACCGAAAGGTTCACCTCTTTCGCCGCGGCGACGATGCCGTCGGCGATGATGTCGCATTTCATGATGCCGCCGAAGATGTTGACGAGGATGCCCTTCACCGCCGGATCGCTCAGGATGATCTTGAACGCCGCGGTGACCTTTTCCTTGCTCGCGCCGCCGCCGACGTCGAGGAAATTCGCCGGGAACGCCCCGTTGAGCTTGATGATGTCCATCGTCGCCATGGCAAGGCCCGCGCCGTTGACCATGCAGCCGATGTCGCCGTCGAGCTTGATATAGGCCAGGTCGTGCCTCGACGCCTCGACCTCCATCGGATCCTCCTCGCTCTCGTCGCGCAGCGCGGCGATGTCGGGGTGGCGGAACAGCGCGTTTTCGTCGAACGACACCTTGGCATCGAGGACGAGGATCTTGCCGTCGTCAGTCTCGACCAGCGGGTTGATTTCGAGCATCGCCATGTCGGTTTCGACGAATGCGGTATAGAGCTTCTTCACCGTATCCTCGGTCTGCGCGGCAAGTTCGCCCGACAGATTGAGCGCATCGGCCGCCTTTTTGGCGTCGGCATCGGTCAGGCCGGTCGCGGGATCGATCGTAATCGTCTGGATTTTCTCGGGGCTGTCATGTGCGACCGCCTCGATATCCATGCCGCCCTCGGTCGAGACCACCATCGCGATACGTCCGGAGGCGCGATCGACCAGCATCGACAGATAATATTCCTTCGTGATGTCGGCGCCGTCGGTAATGTAGAGGCGGTTCACTTCCTTGCCGGCATCGCCGGTCTGCGCGGTGACCAGCGTATTGCCCAGCATGTCGCGGGCGTTGGCCTCGACCTCTTCGATCGTCTTGGCGAGGCGCACGCCGCCCTTGGCCTCGGGGCTCAGCTCCTTGAACTTGCCCTTGCCGCGTCCGCCCGCGTGGATCTGCGCCTTGACGACGTAGAGTGGGCCGGGGAGACGCTTGGCGGCGGCGACCGCGTCTTCGACGCTGAGCGCGGCATGGCCGTCGGGAATCGGTACGCCGAATTTCTTCAAAAGGTCCTTGGCCTGATATTCGTGAATGTTCACGCAAATCTCCGTAAATGGGCATAAGGCGAGTCTATCGCCCGAGAATGGTTTGGCCGCGCTAAAGCACAAGCGCGCGCGCAAGAAAAGCCTCGCGCCTTTCGCATGCGCTTAGCCGAGCGCGCAGATTCCCGCCGATGTCGTCGCCACCGCCAGAATCTCCGGGTCTTCAAGCGCGCGGACATTGCGCAAAAAGCGTTCGGTCGACATCGTGCGCAGGCTTTCGTCCTTGAAATTCGCCAGGCTGCCGAGCCGCTTGAGCTGCAACAGCGACAGGCGGTCGGCCATGCGCTCGGCCATGCACGCCGCCATCGGGCGCGACAGGCCGGCATCGACCAGGCCGGCTCGCAGGCGCGCTTCGGGGGTGGCGCATCCGGTGAGCAACAGCGCTGCAAGCGGGAGTGACAAAGCGACAAGCGATGGGCGGATCATGGTGGTTTCTTTCGTGCAAGTGGCGATCAGCGGTCGCGAACCCAGTGCGCATGCGCGAACCAGCCGAACACGATCAGTCCGATGATCGCACAGGTCGCACTGACGATCCAGAAACCGTCATTGCCCTGAAACGGCAGCCCGCCGACGTTCATGCCGAGCAGGCCGGTGATGAACGTCACCGGCAGGAACACCAAGGCGACGATCGACAGCAACAGCCCGCGCCGGTCCATCTGCTCCGATCGCAGGTCGGTCAACTCCTCGGAAATCAGCGCGCTGCGTTCGCGCACCGCCTCGAGCTCTTCGGCCATGCGCGCAAAACGGTCCATCGCCTCGCGCAGGTGCTGCCGGTCGTCGTCCTCGATCCAGTCGGCGGGAACCGCCGACAGGCGCTCGAGCGCGTGCAGCTGCGGAACGATGAAGCGACGATAGGCGATCGCGTGCGAACGGAGTTTCGACACCCGGCGTCGCACCGCATGCGCCCGTTTGACGTCGAGCCGGGTTTCGCAGAAATCGACGCTGTCGCCCATCTCGGCGACCTTGGGATCGAGCTGGGCCGACATTTCGCGGGCGAATTCGGCAATGATGTCGACCGGCGTGTCGAGCGCGCCCGCGAGGAATTTGGCGATCACCGGATCGAGCGCCGCGCTGGTGCGATAGCTGACCGAAATCAGCCGTCCCTGCTCGGCAAAGAAGCGGATCGAGGTCAGCGGGTCGGGATCATCCTCGGGCGTGGCGCCGGGGCCGCGCAGATTGACCAGCGCGCCATCGTCGACGAATTCGGTGCGCGGGCGCGTCTCGCGGGCGAGCAGCGCGCTGCGGATCATGTCGGGAAGGCTGGCGCATTGCGCGAGCCAATCGTGGTCGCCGGCATCGCGGCCATCGACATGGAGCCATTGCAGGCCAGTCGATCCACCCTCGCCGAAGCGGTCTACGCCCGTGACTTCGCGAGCCGGGCCATCGGCAATTTCGAACAGGCGCGCCATCCGTTCCGATTAGGCCGGGCGCGGCGCCCAGGCAAATAAAAGAACCGGCGGGATCGCTCCCGCCGGTCCGATTGCCCCCACGGCAGTCGTTTGGTTATCGGGTCAGGCGACGGCGGCCTGTTCGATCGTGCCCTCATCGTCGTCGACGTCGCGCAGCACATAGCCGCGACCCCAGACGGTCTCGATGTAATTTTCGCCGCCGCATGCCAGGCTCAGCTTCTTGCGCAGCTTGCAGATGAAGACGTCGATGATCTTGAGCTCGGGTTCGTCCATGCCGCCATAGAGGTGGTTGAGGAACATTTCCTTGGTCAGCGTCGTGCCCTTGCGCAGCGAGAGCAGCTCGAGCATCTGGTATTCCTTGCCGGTCAGGTGGACGCGGTTGCCGTCGACCTCGACCGTCTTGGCATCGAGATTGACCGCCAGCTTGCCGGTGCGGATGACCGACTGCGAATGGCCCTTCGAGCGGCGCACGACCGCCTGGATGCGCGCCACCAGCTCGTCGCGGTGGAACGGCTTGGTGACGTAGTCGTCGGCGCCGAAGCCGAAGCTGCGCACCTTGCTATCCATTTCCGAAATGCCCGACAGGATCAGCACCGGCGTCTGCACCTTGGCGACGCGCAGTTTCTTGAGCACGTCATAGCCGTGCATGTCGGGGAGGTTGAGGTCGAGCAGGATGATGTCGTAATCGTACAGCTTGCCGAGGTCCAAGCCCTCTTCGCCGAGGTCGGTCGTATAGACGTTGAAGCCTTCGGTGGTCAGCATCAACTCGATCGCCTTTGCGGTGGTCGGCTCGTCCTCGATCAACAGAACTCGCATGGCATATCCCCCTTTTGCTTCGCCTCTAGCGGCCGATTTGATCCCGGCCCGGGCAGTCGAATTTATTAACCATGAAAGCTATGAAGACAAAAGGTTAATTTTCTCTTTAACCCTATGAAGATCAGGTTGACGGCAATCGCGGCGGGCGGGCGCTGTTGCAATCTTGCGGTCGATGACCATCTGGTTGCGATGATAGAGAAACGCCCCTTCGCCAGTCTCGGCCATGCCGACCACGGCTGGCTCGACGCCCGCCACCATTTCAGCTTCGCCAGTTACTATGACCCTGCGCGCATGGGCTGGGGCGCGATCCGCGTGTGGAACGACGATACCATCGCGCCGCGGTCGGGCTTCCCGCCGCATCCGCACAGCGACATGGAGATCATCACCTATGTCCGCAGCGGCGCGATCACGCATCGCGACAGCATGGGCAACGAGGGCCGCACCGAGGCGGGCGACGTCCAGGTGATGAGCGCGGGCACCGGCATCACCCACAGCGAGGCGAACCGCGAGGATGAGGCGACGACGCTGTTCCAGATCTGGATCATGCCGACGCGCACCGGCGAGGCGCCGGGCTGGGGCCAGCGCAGCTTTCCCAAGGGCGATCGTTCGGGCAGCTTCGTGACGCTGGCAAGCGGCATGGCGGGCGATGACGCGCTCCCCATCCGCACCGATGCGCGCGTCGCCGGGGCAAGCGCCGCCAGCGGAGAGACGCTGACCTACGATACCGCGCCCGAACGCCACATCTATCTCGTCGTCGCCACCGGCCGCGTCTGCATCGACGGTATCGAATTGGGTCCGCGCGACGGCGCCGCGATCAAGGATGTCGATCGCCTCGCGATCGAGGTGATCGAGGATAGCGAGATCGTGCTCGTCGATTCGGTTTAGGCTGTCGGCGTTTGCTGCGCGGCGACAACCTGCGCCAGCGCTGCAAAGCAGCGCGCGTCGATTGCCTTGCCCACCTCTTCCGCCATGATTGCAAGCGCTCTTTCGGGACTCATCGCGGCACGATAGGGCCGGTCGGCGGTGAGCGCATCGTAGAAGTCGCACGTCGTGATGATGCGCGTTTCGAGACTGATCGCACTCGCCCCCAGGCCATGCGGATAGCCTTTGCCGTCGAGCCGCTCATGATGCGCGGCCGAAATCGGCGCCATGTCCTCGAACGCCGAAATTCGGCCTAGAATTTCCTGCGTATGCGCCGCATGGCCGCGCATCACCTGCCACTCGTCGTCGTCGAGCTTGGCCGGCTTATCGAGAATGGCGTTGCTGACACCCAGCTTGCCGATGTCGTGGAGCAGCGCACCGCGCACGAGCCAGCGGCGTTTCTCGACCGGATAGTCGATCGCCTCTGCGATCCGCGCCGCGTAATCGGCAACCCGTCCGCTATGTCCCGAGGTGTAGGGGCTCTTGGCGTCGACCACTTCGCCGAACGCCGCCGCGATGTCGTCGAGATAGTCCTCGTCGACCAGGTCGGCCGTCATCGCCGGCGCGAGCGAAAAGAGCAGCGGTTCGAGACCGGGCGCGCCGACGCATTCCCAGAATCCGGGCTTCGCCTGGGCGTTTTGAAATGCCCGCACGATCGCCGGATCGAACCAGCGGCCCGATTGCGCCGCGACCTCCGCCAGCGCCGCATCGGCGCCCGCGTTGCGATAGAATATCTCGGCGACCTGCGCCAACAGGGCGATGCGCGAATATAAAGGAATGTCCGCGCCGCTGCTGGCCAGCGGGAGGCCCGAGCCGTCCCAATGTTCGTCGAGCCCGCGGATCCCCTCGGCGACGGCATCGGAAAAACGCAACCTCTTGGCGATATCGGCCCCGCGCGTGCAGCGCGTGTCCATGACTTCGCGCGCATAATCGTCGCCATTGCGCAGCACGCTGGCGATCGCGCGCATGCGGGTCAGCCAGCCGCTATTCTTGCCGACGGTCTTCAGCGCGAATTTCAGGACGTCGCGCTTGTCGCCGGTGACGAATTTGAAATCATGCTTGAACTCGTGGTCGTCGGTTCGGTAAAGCTCGCAAATCCGTGCGGCATTGCTACTGCACCCGACATCCTTCAGCAGAACGGTATAATAAAGGTCGGCGAAATCGTCGCCGCTCAACCCCAGTTCAAGGCCGATCTGGCAGCCGATCCAGCACGCCGAGATACAGTGCCCGACCGGCTGGCCCTGCGTAATGTCGAGCGCATAGCTGAAGGCACCCAGTATCTCCGCTCGCGAAACATATTGCTCGGCGGTGGGAGCGATAAATGCGTCATGGGAAAATTTGGCCATGTTTCAATCCTTTCCCACCGAGGTGGTCGTCATCGCCGTGCTAGGGGCAATTGGTGATCAATTGATAAACAGCGCGGCCGGCTGCCAGCGTGACGCTTTCCAACTCGGCGAGATGCTGCCAGAGGGGCGGACATGCTAGACGAGCGCGTCCTATTCATCGATGGCGAGGCCATCGTCCTCGACAAGCCGGCCGGCCTGCCCGTGACGCCGCCGCAGAACGGCGGCATGAGCCTCGAAAATCATCGCCAGAGCCTGGCGTTCGGTTTCCATCGCTGGCCCAATGCGGTCCACCGGCTCGATCGCGACACGTCGGGTTGCCTGCTGATGTCGCGCAATCCCAAGGCGATGAAGCGCTTCCAGCGCGCCTTCGAGGAACGCCGTGTCGGCAAGCGCTATGTCGCGGTGCTCGACGGCGTTCCTGCAGGCGCCGAAGGCACGATCGACCTGCCGCTGGCAAAAATCTCAAGCGAGGAAGCGGGCTGGCGCATGGTCGGCGCCCCTGACGGCAAGCCGGCGGTAACGCATTGGCGGCTGCTCAAGGTCATCGACGATCGCGCACTGGTCGCCTTTCGGCCCGAGACCGGTCGTACCCACCAGATTCGCGTCCACGCGCTCGAAGGGCTCGGCATCGCCGTGGTCGGCGATCCCGTCTATGGCAACGGCACGCTCGGCAAGAACGGCATCATGCTGCTGCACAGCGAATGGATCCACGTCACCCGCGACAACAAGCCCCCGGTCGAAGCGCGCGCGCCCTTGCCGCACACTTTCATCACTGCCGGATTCGCCGACGATGACATTCCGCCTCCCTGAACACGCCTGCAGCGAGACGTTCCTCGCCGCTTCGGGTCCGGGCGGCCAGAACGTCAACAAGGTCGCGACCGCCTGCCAGCTGCGCGTCGCGGTGTTCCGACTGGGGCTCGATCCCGCGGTCTATCAGCGGCTCAAGTCACTGGCGGGATCGAAGCTGACGCAGGACGGCGAACTCATCATCACCGCCCGGCGCTATCGCAGCCAGGAAGGCAATCGCGAGGATGCCCGCGCCCGCGCGCAAGCGTTGATCGCCAAGGCGCACGAACGTCCGCGACGCCGCATCAAGACCAAGGTCAGCCGTGCGGCCAAGGGACGCCGCGTCGATGCCAAGAAGAAACGCGCGACGATCAAATCGGGTCGCGGCAAGGTACGGCTGGATTGAACGTTCGGCGTGCCTATGTCCCTAGGCGAATGCTCGGACCCAGCCCAAGACAGGAATCCCCATGTACAGTTTTTCCATTCCCACCGACGATCCCGAGGCATTCTATGCCGAGCTCGCCGAAGCTGCCGACGCGCTGACCGCGGGCGAGCCCGACACGATCGCCAACATGGCGAACGTCTCGGCGCTCATCTGGCAGGCGATGCCGCGGCTCAACTGGGCGGGCTTCTATCGCATGATCGACGGCGAGCTCGTGCTCGGTCCCTTCCAGGGCAAGGCGGCGTGCATCCGTATCGCCATCGGCAAGGGCGTTTGCGGGACGGCTGCGGCCGACGCGACGACGCAACTGGTCGACGACGTGCACGCGTTTCCCGGTCATATCGCCTGCGATGCCGACAGCCGCTCCGAACTCGTCGTCCCGATCATGTGCGACGGCGCCGTGATCGCAGTGCTCGATCTCGACAGTCCCGAACCCGGCCGGTTCGCACCGGCCGATGCGCGCGGTATCGAACAGGTGGTGGCGCGCATCGCCGCGCGCCTGGCATAGCTGCCCCGAAACGGGACAAAGCGTCGCGAACTCCTCGCCCGCAAACGGTTTTCTTGCTAAACAAGCCGTTAACCAAGGGCGCCGTCCGGACTGGCCGGTCGCGCCCCGGCAAGGGGAAATTAACCATGCGAACGCTTGTTTTATTGGGGCTTGCAGCGGTCACGGTCGTCTGGGCCGACCCGGTTCACGCCAACGACGACTCGCGCGTCTATCGGACCGCGCCCGGCGAACGCATCGTCATTCGCAGCGCCGACGATGGCCAAGCCACGCCGCAGGATGTTCGCGTGTATGTCAATCGCGACGACCGCGCGTTGACCGAAGCCGAATATCGCGAACGCTGGGACGGTCGCTGGAATGGCGAGTGGACGCCCGACGGCCGGGTCTGGAACGGCACCTATCAGGGCAGCTATTATCCCGATCGTCCGGCGATCGCCGACGATCGCGGCAGCTATCGCGACTATGAGATCGAGCGGCGTTATGACGATCGCCGCGTCGAGCGCTGGAACGACGTTGAGATGGAACGTGTTTGCGGACGGCGCGACACCGCGACGGGCGCGATCATCGGCGGACTGCTCGGCGGCGTCGCGGGCAACCGCATCGCCGGGCGCGGCAACCGGACCGAGGGCACGATCATCGGCGGCGTCGTCGGCGCCGCGGCCGGAGCCGCGGTCGGCAGTGCCGCGGACCGCGAGCGCTGCGACCGCTGGTGGGAATCGAGCGACGGCTACGATCATCGTCCGTCCGCGCATGGCCCGCGCCATCCGCAGGGCCATGGCTATCCCGCCGCCTATCCGGGCTACGGCTATTATTACCCCGCTTATTATTACCCCGCACCGACCGTGACGACGGTGATCATCGAAGGCGGCGGATGCGGCTGCCAGCAGGTTACCGAGACGGTGACGACGACCGAATATGAGACGGTCTATACTGCGCCGGCCAAGCGCGTTCGTCGCTATGCTGCGCCCGCGCCGACCAAGCGCGTCGCAACGAAGGGCAAGCGCGTCTATCGCAAATAAGCCCGCGCGGCATTTCGCACGCGAATGGCAAGAGACGGCGGGCCGGCAAGCCTGCCGTTTTCTTAGCGGTCGGCGTTCAATCGATCGGCATGCCAGGCGATATGGTCGGCCATGAAGGTCGCGATGAAATAATAACTGTGATCATAGCCTTCGCGCCGGTTGAGCGTGAGAGCGATGCCGGCATCGTCGCACGCCCGCTGCAGCAGCTCGGGTCGCAGCTGTTCGTCGAGGAATTCGTCGGCGGTGCCTTGGTCGACGAGCAGTTCGCTGCGCCGGGCGCCGTCCTCGATCAGCGCGACCGCATCATAGCCGCGCCAGATCGCGCGATCGTCGCCGCAATAGGCCGCCAGCGCCTTTCGCCCCCACGGCACCTGGGACGGCGCGACGATCGGCGCGAAGGCGCTGACCGAGCGATATCGGTCGGGGTAGCGCAGGCCCATGACGAGCGCGCCGTGGCCGCCCATCGAATGGCCGGCAATACTCGCGCGCGCCGGGTCGACGGGGAAATGCTCGGCGATCAGCGCGGGCAGCTCGTCGGCGATGTAGCTATGCATCGCGAAGTGCGGCGTCCAGGGTTGTTCGGTGGCATCGACATAGAAACCCGCTCCCTGCCCCAGATCGTAGCTGTCGGCATTGGCGACGCCGGGGCCGCGCGGGCTGGTGTCGGGCGCGACGAAGACGATGCCGTGCCGGGCGCAGGCGGCGTGATATTCGCCCTTGTCGGTGACGTTGGCGTGGGTGCAGGTCAGCCCCGACAAATATGTCAGCACGGGCAGCTTCGCGCCCGGCGCGTGGTCGGGCACGAACACCGAAAAGGTCATGTCGGTGCCGGTGACGGCGCTGGTATGTCTATACACACCCTGGACGCCGTCATGGCTGCGGTTTTCGCTGATGGTCTCGAGCGTCATGCGGCGATCAGGCGACGCGTTTGAGCGCGCATAATTTGTTGCCGTCGGGATCGCGCAGATAGGCGAGATAGAGCTGGACGCCGCCGCCTTCGCGAATGCCCGGGGGATCCTCGATCGCGGTGCCGCCATTGGCAACCCCGGCCTTTTCCCAGGCATCGGCCTGTTCGGGCTCCATCGCGAAGCCGATCGTCATGCCGTTGCCCGGGCTCGCCGCCTGGCCGTCGATCGGCCGGGTGACGAGGAACGAGGCACCGTTGTGGCGATAGGCGATGCGGCCCTTGGGATCGATGACGCCGGGCCTGGCGCCCATTTCGGCGAAGATCGCGTCGTAGAATTTCTTCGATCGGTCGATGTCGTTCGATCCGACCATCATATGGCTGAACATAGGCGCTTCCTTCTTTAGTAGACCACGACGGAGCGGATGCTCTCGCCCGCATGCATCAGGTCGAATCCCTTGTTGATCTCGTCGAGCGAGAGGACGTGGGTAATCATCGGGTCGATCTCGATCTTGCCCGACATATACCAGTCGACGATCTTGGGCACGTCAGTCCGGCCGCGCGCGCCGCCGAACGCGGTTCCGCGCCAGTTGCGCCCGGTGACCAGCTGGAACGGGCGCGTCGCGATTTCCTTGCCCGCCTCGGCGACGCCGATGACGATGCTCGTCCCCCAGCCCTTGTGGCAGCATTCGAGCGCCTGGCGCATGACCGTGGTGTTGCCGGTGCAGTCGAAGCTGTAATCGGCGCCGCCGTCGAGCATCGCGACGAGGTGCGCGACGACGTCGCCGACCTGTTGCGGATTGACGAAGTCGGTCATGCCGAACTTTCGGCCCCATTCCTCCTTGTCGGGATTGATGTCGACGCCGACGATGCGCCCGGCGCCCGCCAGCCGCGCGCCCTGGATGACATTGAGGCCGATCCCGCCGAGGCCGAAGACGACGACGTTGTCGCCGGGCCGGACGTCGGCGGTGTTGATCACTGCACCGACGCCGGTGGTGACGCCGCAGCCGATATAACAACTCGACTGGAACGGTGCGTCCTTGCGGATATTGGCGACCGCGATTTCTGGCAGGACGGTGAAGTTCGAAAACGTCGAACAGCCCATGTAATGGAAGATCGTCTCGCCCTTGTACGAAAAGCGGCTCGTGCCGTCGGGCATTAGCCCCTTGCCCTGCGTTTCGCGGATCGCGCTGCAGAGGTTGGTCTTGCCACTGAGGCACATTTTACATTGGCGGCATTCGGGCGTGTAGAGCGGGATGACGTGGTCGCCGACCGCGACGCTCGTCACGCCCGCGCCGATTTCGCGCACGATCCCCGCGCCTTCATGGCCGAGGACGCTGGGGAACAGGCCCTCGCTGTCGAGGCCATCCAAGGTGTAGGCATCGGTGTGGCAGATGCCCGTCGCCATGATCTCGACGAGCACCTCGCCGGCCTTCGGGCCTTCGAGATCGAGTTCGACGACCTCGAGCGGTTGCTTGGGCGCAAAGGCGACGGCGGCACGGGTTTTCATGCGACTTTATACTCCGGTTTCAACATTCGACGACCGAGACGGCGAGCCCGCCCTTCGAGGTTTCCTTGTATTTCGAGCGCATGTCGCGCCCGGTGGCGAACATCGTCGCGATGACCTTGTCGAGGCTGACCATGTGGGTGCCGTCGCCGATCATCGCGATGCGCGCGGCGTCGATCGCTTTCACCGCGCCCATCGCGTTGCGTTCGATGCACGGGATCTGGACGAGCCCGCCGATCGGATCGCAGGTGAGGCCGAGATTGTGCTCCATGCCTATTTCGGCCGCGTTTTCGATTTGGGCATTGGTGGCGCCGAGCGCGGCGGCGAGACCCGCTGCGGCCATCGAGCAGGCGACGCCGACCTCGCCCTGGCAGCCGACCTCGGCGCCTGAAATGCTCGCGTTGCGCTTGTAGAGCGCGCCGATCGCGCCGGCGGTGAGCAGGAAAGTGCGCACGCCTGCTTTGTCGCCGTCGTAGAATTTCTCGTAAAGCCGGATCACCGCGGGGATGATGCCCGCCGCGCCGTTGGTCGGCGCGGTGACGACCTGGCCGCCCGCCGCATTCTCTTCATTGACCGCCATCGCCCACAGGTTGATCCAGTCCATCGCCGCCATCGGGTCGTTGGCACGGCGCAGCCGCTTTTCGTCGAGGTCGTCGGCGATCTGCGGCGCGCGCCGCTTGACGTTGAGCCCGCCCGGGAGGATGCCGCCCGAGCAACAGCCGCGATCGATCGAGGCCGCCATCGCCGCGGCGATATGGTCGAGCCGCGCCTCGATATCGCCATCGGGATCGCGCGCACGTTCGTTCGCCATGACGATCTCGGCGAAACTCATCCCCTCGCGCTCGCCGATCTCAAGCAGCTGCTCGCCCGAACAGAATTCGTAGGGGACGGGCACGTCGGTCACGTCGCCGCTCGTGGCGTCGTCGATCTCGTCCTCGTTGACGACGAAGCCGCCGCCGATCGAATAATAAGCGCGCCGCGCGATGCTGTCGCCGGCGCTGTCGAACGCCTCGAACGCCATCGCGTTGCTGTGGTATTTCTGCTTCTGGCGCGTGTTGAAGCGGATGTCGCGCGCGGGATGGAAGGCGACGTCGCGCCCGCCCATCAGCGGTAACAGCCCCTCGGCATTGGCGCGCGCCCAATGGCCCGCGATCGCCTCGCCGCTCGTGGTTTCGGGACGCTCGCCGGCGAGTCCCGCGGCGACCGCGGTGTCCGATGCATGTCCCTTTCCGGTCAGCGCGAGCGAACCGTAGAAATCGACGACGACGTGCGCCACGCGGTCGCTCAGGCCATTGTCTTCGATCCACGCGCCGAAGCGCCCGGCCGCCACCATCGGCCCGGTGGTGTGCGAACTCGACGGGCCCACGCCGATCTTGAACAGTTCAAATACGCTAATCGCCATGGCGCGCGTGGTAGCGCGTCGGGCGCGTCGGCGCGAGACGCAATTTCCTTGCGCGACACGTTTTGACTGCCACTATGTCCGGCAAACGCAGATCATATCCCAGGGGAAATTCCATGCGCCGTTCCGTCACGCTCTTGCTCGCCTCGGCCGCCTTCATCGCCGCCCCCGCCTTTGCGCAGCTGCCGCCCGAACAGCAGGACAAGCCGGTCGAACAGACGCAGGCGCCCGAGAACGAGGTCCTCGATGCCGAGGCAAAGCCCGTTGCCCTGCCCATCCCCGGCAGCGGCACGCCCGCGCCCGCTGCGCAGCAGGCTGTCGCGCCGAGCGCAGCACGCGATACGTCGAAATGGAACGTCGAAAACCCGCCCTACGGGACGATCCGCCAGGTCGCCATCCGCACCGACCAGGGGAGCTGGATCGACGTCGACGTCAGCCCCGACGGTCGGCGCATCGCCTTCACCCTGCTCGGCGACATCTACACCATGCCGATTTCGGGCGGCACGCCGACGCGCATTTCGGCAGGGTTCGCGTGGGAGGTCCACCCGCGCTGGTCGCCCGACGGCAGCCGGATCGCCTTTACCTCCGATCGCGGCGGCGGCGACAATATCTGGATCATGAATGCCGACGGCAGCGACAAGCGCGCACTGACATCCGAGAAATTCCGCCTGATGAACCAGCCGAGCTGGTCGCCCGACGGCCGCTATATCGTCGCCAAGAAGCATTTCACCACCGGCCGCTCGCTGGGCACCGGCGAGATCTGGCTCTATCACGTCTCGGGCGGTGGCGGCGTCCAGCTGGTCAAGCGTTCCAGCGAGGCGTTTCAGAAGGAACTGGGCGAGCCGATCTTCGCGCCCGACGGCAAGCGCATCTACTTCACCAAGAATGTCACCCCGGGCAACACCTTCATCTATGCACAGGATTCGAACGGCAACCTGTTCGACATCCTCGAATACGACATCGATACGGGCAAGACCGAAACCGCGGTTTCGGGCCTCGGCGGCGCGGTCCGTCCGACGCCCTCGCCCGACGGCAAGATGATGGCTTTCGTCCGCCGCGAGCAGACCCGCTCCAAGCTCTACGTCAAGGACCTCGTCTCGGGCGAAGAGCGCAAGATCTACGACGATCTCGACCAGGACGTGCAGGAAACCTGGGCGGTCACCGGCGTCTATCCCAATATGGACTGGACCCCCGACAGCAAGTCGGTCGTCTTCTGGGCGGGCGGACACATCAACCGCGTCGATGCCGACGGATCGAACGCGCGCGTCATTCCCTTCGCGATCAACGACACGCGCGGCGTGATCGATGCGCCGCATCCGGTGATCGAGGTTGCCCCCGACAGCTTCACAACCGCGATCCCGCGCTTTGCCGCAGTCTCGCCCGACGGACGCCAGGTCGTCTTCGAAACGCTCGGCAAGCTCTACGTCAAGTCGCTCGGCGGCGGCACAGCCAAGCGGCTGACCAACGACAACGACGGGCTCGAAATGTATCCCGCCTGGTCGCGCGACGGACAGTCGCTCGCCTTTGTTCGCTGGACCGACGCGGGCCTCGGCCGCATCGTCGTGACGGGCCCTAATGGCGGCAAGACGCGCACCATCACCAGCCAGCCGGGCCATTATGCGCGCCCGCAATTCTCGCCCGACGGCAAGACGATCGTCTTCGAAAAGCGTGAGGGCGGCTATCTCACTTCGCCCCGCTGGTCCGAAGATCCCGGCGTCTATCGCGTCGCCGCAGCGGGGGGCACGCCGGTTCTCGTCGCCAAGGGCACTGCCAAACCGCAGTTCGGCGCGACGAGCGACCGCGTCTTCATGGTCGCCAGCGACGACGGCAAGCA
>JAACTG010000112.1:6694-6969 GCA_009993585.1 Sphingomonadales bacterium | reverse complement strand
AGGTTTGAAATATCCTGCCGAAGGCTGCGCTCGAGGCGCACGACGAGGTCGAAGCGCTTTTCGCCCTCGAACACCACGCCCGCCTTGCTGCCGGCGTAGGCGGTGGTGAGGATGCGGTTCACCTCTGCGACGTTCAGCCCGAATTGCGCCAGCCGGTCGCGGTTGTAGGTGACCTGGATTTGCGGCAAACCCCGCACTTTTTCGACGGTCGGTTCGGTGATGCCTCTCACGGGGGCGATGAGTTTGGCGACTTTCGCCGCCTCGTCCGCCAGCAC
>JAACTG010000112.1:0-6533 GCA_009993585.1 Sphingomonadales bacterium | reverse complement strand
CGGCACGGTCGGCCTGCTGGCGCGCCGCGATCGCGGCTTCCAGCGTCGCCTCGCCTTCGCCCAACGCGGTTTGCGCCGCCGCCGATAGTTTCGCCGCGACCGCCGTCCGCGCTTCGGCATCGGCGAGGCGCGCCTCGATCGCGCGCGCTTCGGTCAGCGCGGCAAGTTGCTCGCGCGCGGTCGCAAGATCGCGTGCGAGGCGCTCGGCGGCATCGCGCGCGCTCGCCAATTGCGCTTCGGCGATGCGGCGGTCGGCAGTCTCGCCGGCGATGTCGGCGCGCAACTGGGCGAGTTCGACCTCGGCGTCGCGCATCGTCGCGGCGGTCGCGTTGATCGCGGCGGTCAGCTCGGGGAGGCGCGCCTCGCCATCGCCGATATCCTTCGCCAGCGTCGTGGCTTCGTCGCCGAGCCGCGCGATCGTGACCGCCGCTTCTTCGGCAAGCGAGCCTTCGCGGGCGCGGTCTTCGACGATGCGCTGCAATTGTTCGGCCAAATCGGCGGCGCGGCGTTCCTGCGCTTCGGCCTCGGCGCTCATCCGCGCCAGCTTTTGCGCGACGGTCGATGCCGCCTGGTCTGCCTCACGGGCGGTCGCGCGACGCTGCTCGAGCGTTTTCGCCGCCGCCAGGCGATAGGCGCTGGCGGCTTCCTGCGCCTCCTGCGCGGTGCGGACGGCCTCGCTCGCCGCTTCGGCCTGTTCGCGCGCAAGGTCGGCGGCGGCGGCGGCGTCGCGCCAGCGCGCGTAGATCATCCGCGCCTCGGCGACGCGGATCTGGTCGGACAGGCTCTGATAGCGTTCGGCGGCACGCGCCTGACGGCGCAGCTGTCCGGCGCGCTGTGCCATGTCGCCGATGATCGTGTCGAGGCGTTCGAGATTGGCCTCGGTCGCTCGCAGTTTCTGTTCGGCATCCTTGCGGCGGACGTGGAGGCCCGCGATTCCCGCCGCCTCCTCGAGCATCTGGCGACGCTCGGCGGGCTTGGCAGAGATGACCGCGGCGATCTTTCCCTGGCTGACCAGCGCGGGGCTGTGCGCGCCGGTTGCGGCATCGGCGAAGATCAGTGCGATGTCCTTGGCGCGGACGTCGCGGCCATTGGCGCGATAGGCCGACCCCTGTCCGCGCTCGATCCGGCGGACGACTTCGAGTTCGTCGTCGCTGTCGGCATCGCCGATGCTCGCCAATGTCGCGCCTTCGAGGTCGGCGACAAGGCCGACTTCGGCGAAATCGCGCTGCGGGCGCGACGAGGTGCCGGCGAAGATGACGTCGTCCATGCCGCCGCTGCGCATCGACTTGGGCGAATTTTCGCCCATCACCCAGCGGATCGCCTCGAGCAGGTTCGACTTGCCGCAGCCATTGGGGCCGACGACGCCGGTGAGGCCTGGCTCGATCCTGAGCTCGGCGGGTTCGACGAAGCTCTTGAAGCCGGTCAGGCGCAGGCGCTTGATCTTCATTGCGGGCCAGGTCCCGCCGGATCGGGCCCGTGCCCTCCTAGCATCGTATCCCCCCGATCATCGACCCGGATCAGCGCGCCCCGGCGGTGCGCAACCGTTCCCGGATCAGCGGCCAGGTATTGCCTTCGTCCACGACGCTGCCGTTCAGGACGAAGGTCGGGGTGCCCGTGATATTATACTGTTCGCCGCCCTTTTGCGATCGGTCGGCGACCGCCTGAACCTTGGCCGGATCGGACAGGCACTGGGTGATCTCGTCTTCGCTGACGCCGCGTGCGCCGAAGAATTTGTCGAGCCCCATCGCCTTGGCCATGACGACGAATTTCTGGTTGTCGGGCAGATTGCCTATTTCGGGCGGCGTGCCCATTGCCTGGAGGTGGCCGTAAAGCTCGCCTTGGTTGGCAAAGAGATTTTCGGTGAGCGGATAATAGCGATCCTTGCCCGCGCAGGTGATGATCGTCGCGGCGAGAGCGTCGACCTGCGGATTGAGCAGGTAATTGCGAAATTCAAAGGCGACCTGGCCGGTGTCGACGAAGTTCTTCGACAGTTCGTCGGTCGAACTGGTCGAAAAGTCGGCGCAGTGGCTGCACGTCAGCGAGCCATATTCGACCAAGGTGATCGGCGCGTCGGGATTGCCCATGACGAAGCCGCCATCGTCGGTCTGGGTGATCGTCTGCGACCAGCTGCTGCCTTGCGGCGCGGCGACCTTGGCGACCGCATCCTGCTGCTTGGCCGGATCGACCGTCTCGCTGCCGCAAGCGGCGAGCGAGAGCGCCACCATGGCGGCGAGGGTGAGAGAGCGAATGGGGCGCATGATCTTCTCCGAATAAGGGATTATTGTTTGCGGGCGATGGCGGTCGCGATGGCGAGCCTCAAATCGTCCCAGCTTGCGAGATTGAGTAATTGTCCATTGAGGACGAAGCTGGGCGTGCCGTCCACACCCGCTTCGCGTGCGTCCTTCGTGCCCGCCTGGATCGCCGCGAAGGTCGCCGCGTCGGCGAGGCAGGTCGATATCTGATCGGGCTCCATTCCGTACTCGGTCATGACCCGGTCGAGTCCGGTGTCGGCAAGGATCATCGCCATGCCGACAGCGGCGCCGCTTTCCTCCCATTGGTGTTGGCGAGCGGGCGCAATCGTCTTGAGCCGGGCCAGCCAGACCGGCTGCGCACCAAAGATCGCCTTGTGATTGCCAAGATAGCGCTCCGCCCCGCCGCAGCTGGCGAGCATCGACGCCGCATAGTCGGGGATGTTGCGCAGATAGGGGCGAATCTCGAGCAGCACGGCGCCATCCGCGACGAAATCGCGTTTCATCACGCTGTCGTAGCGCTGCGAAAAATCAGCGCACTGTGGGCAGGTGTAGCTGATATATTCGACCAGCCGGACCGACGCATCGGGATTGCCGACGATGACGCCACCGTATGCCGACGGCGCAACGACGCTCGACCAGTCCTGGCTGGCGGGTTGCGCCGCGCTGTCATTGGCTGCGGAGGCCGAGGCCGCCAGCGACATGGTTGCGGCGACGGCGCACAGGATTGAAAGCGATTTACCCAGCATCGAAAAGGACTTCCTGTCATCGGCACGCGCGCCGGATCGTGATTTCAACCGATTTTAGGCGGTCCGCTGCTGTTGGCAAGTCCGGCGGCGAGGCTTTCGAGAACCTTTTTCAGTTCGGGGTCGCCGACGTCGCGCAGGCTTTCGCCCAGTTCGATCGGGATCGGCTTGAGGATGGCGGGCGGGCGATCGGGCGGCGGCGCGGGCGGGGTGACGCGGCCCTGCGTCATGCGGATGCGCTCGACCGCGCGATAGCCGAAGAAGCGATTGACGCGTTCGATCAGCTCGGGTTCGACATGTTGCAGCATCGGTGCGTGCGCGCCCGATACGGTGAGATGGAGCGTTCCGCCCTCGCGCTTGCCATGCGGAAAACGCAAGGATTCGGGCGCCGTCACCTCGGCATAGCGCGCGCCCGCAATTTCGGGCCAGCGCGTCACGATCGAGCTTTGCACGAAGCCGAAGCGGCGAAAGGCCGCACGACCGATTTCGGGCATGAGGTCGGCGATGTTGCGCGCCGCGCCGCCGCGCGCGCGTTCGGGCGGCCGCGCGAGCTTGGTGCGCGGCTTTGTCGCCGGCTTCGGCTTGGCCGCGCGGGCGGCCTTGACCGACTTGGTCGGTCCGGAGGAATCGGGTCGTTTCGCCATCGCTGCGGTCATGCCATAGCGCATCCATGACAGTCGAGCGATCAATCGGAGAAGGCGCGTCGGTCGCCGCAATCCTGCTCGGCTGGTACGACGATCACGCGCGCGTCCTGCCGTGGCGCACTGCGCCGGGAAGCGGCGGGCGAGCCGATCCGTATCGCGTCTGGCTGTCCGAAATCATGCTGCAGCAAACGACGGTGACGGCGGTCGCGCCGCATTTTGCCCGCTTCGTCGATCGCTGGCCCGACGTGGCCGCGCTCGCCGCCGCCGCCGATAGCGATGTCATGGCCGCGTGGGCGGGGCTCGGTTATTATGCCCGCGCGCGCAACCTGATCGCCTGCGCGCGGACGATCTGCGAGGTCCATGGCGGCGTGTTTCCCGACACCGAGGCGGGGTTGCGCGCGCTGCCCGGAATCGGCGATTATACCGCCGCAGCCGTAGCCGCGATCGCGTTCGATCGGCGCGCCGTCGTCGTCGATGCCAATGTCGAGCGCGTCGCCGCGCGGCTGTTCGCGATTGTCGAACCGCTGCCCAAGGCGAAACGCGCAATTCGCGCCGCCGTCGACGCGATGACGCCGAGCGCGCGCGCGGGCGACTTCGCGCAGGCGATGATGGATCTTGGCGCCAGTGTGTGCACCGTGCGTGCGCCGCAATGCGACCGCTGTCCGCTGAGCGGCCATTGCGAGGCCTATCAACGCGACATTGCCGAGAGCCTTCCGGTCAAGCCAGCCAAGCGGGCGCGTCCGCTGCGTCATGGCTGGGCCCATTGGGTCGTGCGCGATGGCCAGGTCATGCTCGTCCGCCGCGCGGGCCGGGGAATGCTCGGCGGGATGCGCGCGTTGCCCGGCGGCGAATGGACCGATGCGCTGGCCGAACTTCCCCAGGGCGGGCGCGATAGCGGGATCGCCGTTCAGCATGTCTTCACGCATTTCGCGCTCCAGCTGCACGTCGCGACGCTTGCTCCAGAATCGCCTTGCCTCGCAGGTGCGGAAGCGGAATGGTGGCCGCTGGCGGACATCGGCGATGCCGGTCTGCCGACGCTGTATGCCAAGGCGGTCCGTGCGATGATGGCGGGGACGCAAATGGAAGGAACCTGAATGCTGCACGAAACGATCATCGCCCGGCGCGGCTTTCTTGGCGCATTGGTCGCCGGCGGCGCATTGCTCCACAGCGGCGCGGCGCTTGCGCTCGTCAAGGCGAGCGAGAGCTATCCGGCGCTGGACGCGTTCATCCGCGGCTTCGTCGCACGCAAGCAGCTGCCCGGTGCCCTGGCGACGGTCGGCAAGGGTGCGACCGCGCCGCACGTCATCGCGGTCGGTACGATCGCCAACGATAGCGAGAAACAGGTCGATATCGACACGCTGTGGCGCCTCTATTCGATGACCAAGCCGGTTACCGGCATGGCGGCGATGATCCTGATCGGCGATGGCAAGCTCGCGCTCGACCAGCCATTGTCCGATTTCCTCCCCGCCTTCGCCAAGATGAAGGTGCTCAAAAGCGCCAACGGCCCGGTCAACGAGACGGTCGATGCCAGGACGCAGATCACGATCCGCCACCTGCTGACGCATACCGCCGGACTGGGTTACAACATCATCCAGTCGGGTCCGATCAAGGACGCTTATGTCCGCGAGGGGATTTTGCCCGGCCAGGTCAGCCGGATCAGCATTCCCGGCCTCGATACCGGCACGCCCGCGCCGAGCCTGGAGGAGTTCGCCGATCGTCTGGCGACGCTGCCCCTGGTTTACGAACCCGGCACGAAATGGAGCTATTCGGTCGGGCTCGACCTGATGGGCCGCGTCATCGAGCTCGCGTCGGGCATGCCGTTCGACCAATATCTGTCGCAGCGCATCTTTACGCCGCTGGCGATGAAGAGCAGTTTCTTCCGCGTCCCGCAGAGCCAGGTCGCGCGACTGACCACGAATTATGCGCCGCTTGGCCCGTTGCTGATGCCGATCGATGTCGGCAGCAATTCGATCTATCTCGACACGCCCGCCTTTCCCTTCGGCGGATCGGGACTGGTCGGTTCGGCGCGCGATTACGACCGCTTCCAGGCGATGCTGCTCGGCGAAGGGGCGATCGGCGATGTCCGCATCATGGCGCCCGAGACGGCGCGGCTCGGCATGTCGAACCTGCTGCCCGCCGGGGTCGATACCAAGGGCAGCTTCGTCGACGGCGAAGGGTTCGGCGCCGGCGGACGGGTCGGCCTGACCGGCGGCCCGCGCGAGGGCGTCTATGGCTGGGCCGGTGCCGCCGGCACGATCGGCTGGGTCGATCGCAAGCGCGGGCTGCGGATCGCCGCCTATGCGCAATATATGCCGGCCGAGGCGCTGCCGTTCCAGTCGGGCGTGCCCGCCGCGATCGCCAGGGATCTCGCTTGAATCGAGCCCAGGCGCCAGCGTTTACCGGCGCGGGAATCGATCGCGCCGATCACGTTCGCGGCGATCCCGTGCGGCTGGCGGCGGCGCGCGGCGATCGCCGGGCGCGGCTCCTGGCGCTCGATGCGCTCGATCCGACCGTCGCAGGTGGCGCCTTGGTATGGCACGCGCTGATCGATGCCGCGGCCGATATCGAACCGCTGTTCCTCGGCTTGATCGACGATATTCCGCATTTCGCGCCGCTGCCTGACGATTGTTCTTCGATCGACGGGCGTTCGCGCAGCTGCTGGGCCGCACTCGGGCTGCTCGCATCCGACCAGGCGGCGCTCTATGCCGGCGCGCGCAGCCTTGTCGCGTGGCACGCCAGCCAGCGATTCTGTGCGAGCTGCGGCAGCCAAACGGCGGTGGCCAAGGGAGGCTGGCAGCGCGATTGCCCCGCCTGTCGTGCCGAACATTTCCCGCGCACCGACCCCGTCGTCATCATGCTCGCCGAACATGTCGCTGCCGATGGCGAGGCGCGCG
>JAACTG010000099.1 GCA_009993585.1 Sphingomonadales bacterium | reverse complement strand
CTGCCAAGGGTGCCGCAGGGTAGCTATGTACGGACGGGATAACCGCTGAAAGCATCTAAGCGGGAAGCCTCCCTTGAGATTAGGTATCTTCGAACCGTCGTAGACCACGACGTTGATAGGCCGGGTGTGGAAGTGCAGTAATGCATGGAGCTAACCGGTCCTAATAGTTCTGATCATGCTTGAGAGTTCGCACCATCAACGACAGTCCTGAAAAGGCTTGGCCGTTGAACGGAAAGAATTTTCCAGCCAGATAGACGCCTCGAATACCAGCCGATCCTAGATCGGTGCATCGATTATAACCCGCCGCACGCAAGCTTCATTGCTTCGTGGTCATAGCGCCTGTGACCCACCCGATCCCATCTCGAACTCGGACGTGAAACCAGGCAGCGCCGATGGTACTAGTGCAAAAGCACTGGAAGAGTAGGTCGCCGCGAGGCATTGCAGCTTGCGGGCAGCGGGATAACCCATTCACTTGTCAGGGCTTTTGAAGCCCTCTTTCGGAGGGCCGTTCGCGGCCCTCTTTGCATTTGCAGCCTATTGAACGGCCGCAAACATCGGTGACGCGGGATGGAGCAGTCCGGTAGCTCGTCAGGCTCATAACCTGAAGGTCGTTGGTTCAAATCCAACTCCCGCAACCATCGTTAACATACAATCGCCGCTGGCCTTCTGGTCGGCGGCGTTTGTGTTTTCGGGGTTGGCGAAGCCGAGGATGGTCGCGAGTTCGCCGTGCAATAGCAGGTCGACGCCCTGGCGCCCTTCGCGCGGTTCGACGTCGATCCGGTCGATCAGGCGATCGAGTAGCGGGCGAGCATGGCGGATCGCTTCGGCGTCGCCTGCGGCGATCTTCGCCATATCCGCAACCTGGCGGCGATAGTCTTCGATGATTGCGGGGTGCGCAACGATCGGCGTAATCTCGGGCATATCGGCCTGCGCCTCGGCGATCTCCTGTCGACGTGCGGCCAGCTGGTCGGCGCGGGCCTTGAGCTTGGCTGGTGCGATTCCGGCGAGGATGGCATCGGCCAGGCGATCTTCCTGTTCGTCAATGCCCGCAAGTTCGCGATCGAGATCCGCGCGACCGCTGATCAGACGGCGCCGCTCTTCCGCCCAAGCGAGCCGGAATTCTTCAAGATAGGCGGCAATGACGTCGGGATGCAGCAGGTCGCGCTCGATCGCGGCCCAGACCCGCCGCTGGAGGACGCTGTCGGTGATGGTCGAGCCGTTGCCGCAAGTTCCTGTCTGCCGATGGGTGCTGCAACCCCAGCGATCGGTTGAGATAATGATGACCGACCCGCCGCAGGTCGCGCAGCGCAGCTTGCCTGAGAACAGGCGCGTAGCCCGCGTGCGGATCTGCGGGCTCGCTCCGCCGGCGGCGGCGAGGCGTTGCTGGACTTTCTCCCACAGCGCATCGTCGACGATTCGCAGCTCTGGTACGTCCTGCTCGACCCGATCGGCTTGGTCGTTGGTGCGCGGTACGCGCTTGCGGGTCTGCGGGTCTTTTCTGAAGGCCTGCCGGTTATAGACGATGCGGCCGATATAGAGCTGGTTGTGCAGGATGCCATTGCCCCGCTGGCGGTTGCCGGTGATCGCGTTCGCGCGCCACAGCCCGCCGCGCGGGCTCGGGATGCCCTCGGCGTTCAGGCGCTTTGCTATCGCGGTGGTTCCTTCGCCCTCGGCATATTCTTCGAAGATGCGCCGCACGATCGCGGCTTCAATTTCGTCGATCTCGCGCATGCCGCGTTCGGGCTCGCCATCCTCGCGCAGCGCGACGACCTTGCGGTAGCCGTAGGACAGCCCGCCGGGCACGCGCCCGGCCTTCACGCGCCCCACATGGCCGCGCCGGACCTTTGCCGCCAGCTGTTCGAGGAAGAGCGCCGACATGGTCCCGCCCAGGCCGATATGCATCGAACCGACCTCGCCTTCGGAGAGTGTGATGATCCGCGCGCCTGCGAACCGGACCCGCTTGAAGATGCCGGCAAGGTCCTCCTGGTCGCGGGAAATCCGGTCGAGGCTTTCCGCCAGCAGCACTGCGGCGTCGCCGCTCTCGATCGCAGCCATCGCGGAGATCAGGCCGGGGCGATTGCGAATGGTGCCGCTGATCGCGGGGTCGGCCTGTTCGTCGAGAATTACCCAGCCCTCGCGCTCCGCGCGCTGGCGCAGCAGGTGCAGCTGATCCTCCACCGAGTCCTGCGACTGCAGCGCGGTCGAATAGCGGGCATATAGAATTGCAGCGGTCATGTGCGGGGCGGCGAATCGTCCAAATGGTCGCGCATCATGGCCCGAACGCGCCGCCTTGCCAAATGACGCACGAGCGCGATCGCCTCGGGCCGGGCAGGCTCGGCGGCAGGATCACGCGACGCGACCAGGATAAGGCGGGCAGGGCGTGTCATTCGAAAAGATGGTCGCGCCGTCGATCTAGGCTGCCCGGCACATGATCGGAGGGTAGGACCGTTATCACCCGCCAGCTCTTGATGACGACACGCTGCCCACCACCCAGCTTCACAAAGGGAGCGCCGAAATACGCCGCGCGGATGAAGACGGGCTCGTTCAGGCGGCGGTCGACTTCAAGCGGTGAGACATCCTCGACGCGCTCGCGGTAACGCTGGATGGCGTGGGGCGTGACAAAAAGTTCGCTCACAGTAGGTCGCCAGTCTGTGCGTGCGCGATCGCGGCCCATTGGTCGGGATATTTGGGATAATCGCCGGGGCGCTCCATCCGCAGGCGGCACTTAGGAATCCAGCGGTGGCGGGTGTCGTGCTGGCCGGGGAGCCAGATTACCAGGGCGTAGCTCGTTGCGGACGAAGCCTTTATCGGCTTCCCGTCCTTATCGAGATTGAAGGGATCGTCGGCGCCGCTTCGGATCAGGCGATCCCGCAGAAGAACGACGCGCTCGACATAGGTGACGACGTAGCTGGGCGTCAGATCGCCGGTGAATATCGCGCGGTGTCTTTCGTCCCCTTCGGTGAAGGAAGAGCGGACGAACATGACCACGCCGCGCCGCGCGACATGGATCGCCCGCTGCACGAACTCGCGCGCCAGCCTGAAGGGTGGATTTGTAGCGACCCAATCGGGCGCGGTCGCCATCGCGTGCGGGAGTTTCGGCATCAGGAAGTCATGCGGCACGCTCCCGTCGAAAGGATGGACATCGGTGCCGAAGGCGCAACCAAAATAGTCGGCGAGCCCGCGCATCATGTGCCCTTCGCCGCAAGCGGGTTCCCACACGATCTGTTCGCGCAGCGGTTCGGCCAGCTCGCGGGCGAGAAATTCGCACGCGGCGCGCGCAGCCCAGGGCGGAGTCGGGAAATAATCGAGGCTGGTGCGAAATCCGCGCGGCCCGAAGCGTTCGTCCGATGTCGGTTCGCGGCGCTGCATTACGGCGGTTGAGCGGTTGGCGGTCATGCCGCAAGCCCTCGGCACTCGGCAGCGCCCTCGGGCGTGATCTGCCAATCGAGCGCGTTCTGGTCGCCGGCAACGCGGCGATAGTCGACCAGTCCATCTTCAAACAGCGATGCAAGGCCGGGATGATCGAAGCGGGTCCTGATCACTCCACAGTCGCGCACCGCTTGGAAGGCCGACAGACGCGCGGTTTCCAAGTCGAGCCCGCTCATGCCGGAAACCCGTCATGCTGCAGGCCGTCGAGCAGGCGACCTGCCTCGGCCTTGGTGGCGCGCATCATGTATTCGCCATGTTCGCAGTCGCTGGTGGGGCGGTGATTACCCCATTGCTTGAAGAGGAACGGCACGCCAGCGGCCGCGCACTGGTCGCGCAGGGAGCGCGCCCAATCTGGGTGCATCGGCCGCGCCTTCGGGCCGCTCTCGCCACCGACGATGACCCAATCCAGTTTCGGCAGGTCTGCGAGGACTTCGTAGTTGTCGCCGCTGCCGTCGCATTCCAGAGCTTCGCCATTGAGCGCATCGATCAAATCGGCGCGGAAGAGTTCTTTGCCGCGTTGCTCGATACAGCCGAGTTCGACCGGCCCGAGCATAGGCTCACAGGAAAGGAAGCGGACGGCAGCGGGGGTGGCGAGCAGGTCCGGAATGCGTTCGTCAGCGCGCTGCTGATCCTCGACCGAGACGCCAAGCCAGACGTTCCGCAAGATGCCCACGTTGTCGAGCCGATCATGGGCGTCCTGCAAGGCAAAGCTGCCCTGGTCCGTCCTGACCGACTGCAATGCGCTGAACCAGCGGGCATCATCATTGCGCAGGTCGGCGCAATATTTCCGCATCCGCGCGCTGCGCTTGGTCAGCACTTGGAAGGTGTGCTGCGTGCAGAGCGCCATCACCGCGAACACCCGGTCGATCCATTTGTCGGGCACGCTCTCGTGGAACACGTCGCCGTGGGCGCACACGAAGATGCGGCGCGGCTTCTTCCAGCGTAGCGGCTGATCGAGCACCTTTTCGTTGAAGCGCACCTCGCCCGTCCAGACCATGCCGCCTGCGGTCTTTTCGGTCAGGCCACGCCGGCACTCTACCCGGTGCGCCTGCTTCATCGCGTAGCAGTGCTTGCAGCCCGGCGACGTGACCGAGCAGCCATTGACGACGTTCCACGTAGCGTCGGTCCATTCGATTGCGGTTCCGTCAGCCATCACATTTCCCCCTTCAACTGGTTGAGCGCGGCGATCGCCATTGCTGCGGTGTGTTCGAGGCGGGCGATCGCGCGGGCCTTGTCAGGCTTCGACCCGTTCATCGCGTCCGCTGCACCGAGGGCGGCGTCGGCGGTCAGGCCGGTCAGTTGTGCGGCGGGATTGTCCATTCGCACGAACGGACTGGCCCCGGCCGTGAGCTGGCGCTCGCGGGCATCGATGATGCCGAGGAAGCTGGCGCGATCCTCGACCCGCACGGCGATGTTGATCACCTCGGGCTGCAGGCGATCGCGGGCGATATTGGCGGCGCTGCCGATCGACAGCGTCGGGAACTGGCCGGGCTTCATGCGGCGGTCCTTTCATGGGCGTTGAGCCGCGCGGCGATGCGGGCTTCGACTTCGGCCTGCTGGGCGAGCCAGACGCGCTTTGCGAGGCGGCGCTCGAGGCGCTCTTCCTCTGCGCGTTCGTCAGGCGTGAGCGGGCGGGTCAGGCGCAGCCGGGCGAGGGTTTCGCGGCGGGCGTCCTGTTCGGTGACCTTCCAAGCGCGGCTCATTTCCGAGCATCCAACTTTTCACGGCATTTCAGGCACTGGTCGTAGCCAAGCCAACGGCCCCGTGCTTTGCCGCCCTCGCGCGGGCCGATGATGATTCCGCCACACTCACACTTTTTCTCGAACAGATTGATGTTCATGCTGCTTTCCTTTCGGCGGTGGGCCAGAGGGCGTGAAATTCGGCGAGGAAGCGGTCTTCGGCTTCGTCGGGGTGCCAGGCGCGGGTGATGCGATGTCGGGCCAGCGCCTCGGGATCCGCGTCGCGGAGGATCGGCCAGCGTTCCTGTTCGCCGATCAGGTCGCGCTTCTCGATCGCGAGCGCGGTGATGTCCGCCGCCTTCACGATCTCGCGCCGACCTGCCGTCCATTCGATGTCGAAGTGCTGGGCAAGTCGGCGTTCGAGCACCGCCTCTACCGCGCGGTAGTCGGGCAGCAGGATCTTCAGCGGCCGGGTGATGTCGTGGATGAACGCTTCGGCGGCGTCGTGCATGAGAGCGCAGCGGCGCAGTTGGACGCCGCGCGTCCCGCCAGCGAGCCGCGCCTGTGCTTCGACCAGGCGAAGGACGAGAACCGAGTGCTGGGCAATCGAGAAATAGCGCGCGGTCTGGGCGCTGTAGCGGGGCTGGCGAAGTCCAGCAGCGATATCGACCGGTTGGACGACGCTGCAGTCGGGATTGCTCAGATCGAGATAGGCGCCCGAGCGCAGGCGGATCGATGTCGACAGGTCCGGTGCGGCTGCAATCGTCTGCGTCGTCGCTGCGGGCAAGCCAGTGCGCGCCACCGCGCAATCATCACAGATTGCCTGACCATCGACGACCAACCAGCCTGCAGGCGGAGATGGCACGCTGTTGCGTGCGGTGCGGGCGCAGGCGCATTCGAAGGAGTATTGTTCGGACATGGAATTTCCCCTTTCGTGAAGGCGGGTCAGGCGATTGCGAACCAGGCGAGCGCCGCGACGCCGCCCCAGAAGACGAGCAGGAACAGGAAGACCCACAGGAACGGATGCGGCTGCCAGCGCAGCGGTCGCGGTTGACGGCGGATGGTGATCGGCCCGCGGCAGCGGGTGCAGCGGCAGCGAACGGGATGGATGGTTGGGCTTCGGTCGGTCATAGTGCAGGCTCCCTGCGGTTGGTGCCGTCCGCCCTCTCGCGCGGGCGGCGGCTGAATTTGCTCGATCATGTCGATGGTGATTTGCCCGCCCGGGGCTGCTCGAAGACCCAGCACTGCTGCGCTTTGCCCTCGGGCGGATTGACCGGCTTGGTCGCGACCCAGCGGCGGGACTTCGAACCGCGCAGCAGCTTCTTCAGCTGGTCGAGCGGGGGCGGAAAAATGCCTTCGCGACGACAGCGCGCCTCGAAATCGGGCAGGTTGATCGCGATAAAGTCTTCGGGTTTCCGGTGCCGGTTCAGGCTCTTGTGGAACGGGTCGGGGTGTCCGCTTTCTCGATCGACCAGGTATTCCACCTTTTCCCAGAAATCGGCGACGATGGGATGGTCCCCGCCGGCCGATTGCTGCCGGTCGAGCGCCATGCGGTCGACTTCGGCGATGGCTTCCTCAATCCATTCCTGACGGCAGTTCGGAAAGAGCTTCGGCAGGGTTTCGAGTGCGGCTGCCAGCTGTGCGTGGCACTTGATCGGGCGGGCATTGGTCAGGCCTTCGACGCGCCGACCCATGTCTGCATCGTGATGCTTGAAGCGGTCGAAAAAGAACGGGAGGAAGCTGGCTTCCTCGCGCGCGATATGGACGATCGTGCCGCTGCAGTCCTCGACCGGCCAGCTTTCGAGACGCTGGGCGGCTTCCTTCGTCCCCGGCCCCCACAGGGACTTGTCGATCGCCATCGACATCAGACGTTCCAGCACGGCGGGAATCGCATCGATCCGTTCGTTCTGCATGAGGTAGATCGAGCCGAGGAATGGCGGTTCCTCGGTCTCGAAGCCGCCTGATTTACGCCCGATGCCGCGCGGGGAGCGTCCGTTGTAGAGGACAAGCAATTCGTTCGGATCGAACTGACGCGCGTGCGAGCGACCGCCGTCGTCGCGCCCGCTTTCAATGAGGCCGACCGGCAGGTTCGCGACCTTGACCATCGAGCGGGCAAGGAAGGCGCGGGTCGCCTTGTTCGGATCGAACCCTTCGTAACCGACGCGCCCGAGCAGCTTCCAAAGGAATTCGATCAGGGTCGACTTGCCAGAGCCCGGCGGGCCGGTGATTTCGAGGAAGCCCAGCGACTTGTGGCGTTCGCGTATCTGGACAGCGAAAACCGACATGACCCAGAAGGCGAGGGCGATCAGGCCGCGCGTGCGGTACGCGGTCCAGACATCTTCGAGCCAGTCGAAGCGGAGCTGGTCGGGATCGTAATCGATCGACAGCATCCGCTCCGCACTGCGCAGCTTCACCGCGTGCTTGCCGACGTCGAAGTAATTCTCCGAATTGACCGACAGGACGCGCCCCTGATGGACCGCGAGATCGCCCAAAACCCATGCCCGATGGGCCTGCGAATAGCCGACGAAGCCGATAGGCTCGACGACCTTCAGGCGGCGGGTCTGCGCCTTCATGATCCTGTCGAGCTGTTCGCCGGATCCCGACCACATGCCAGCGAAGGCCATGAGGCGCTTCTTGAACTCGCCCGCATTGGCGCATGCTGCCGAAGAAAACCGCGCCTTCACCTCGCCAGCGCGATCGGGGAAGTCGATCTTCAGGAAGTAGGTTGTTTCGTCGGCGTTCTCGTCTCGTTCGCGGTAGAGCAGGCGAAAGGCGCAGTTCGCGATCTCGATCAGGTTGATCTGCGTTCCGCCGTCTTCGTCATCCTTGACCCGGACCCAGAAGATGCGGTTGTCGTGCCGCATGTCGAAGCTGGTCATCGCCCTGGCCGATGCCTGTGCGCGGTCAACGATCAGGCGCGCTTTCTGCATCGCCGTCTCGGCAATCGTGATCGCGCCGTTGTGCAGGTATTGCTCGATTGCTTTCGGCCCGAGCGGGCCGTTGTCGGGCTTGCCGTCGAATGACTGATGGCGAAGCAGCAGGTCGTTCCAGTCGACCTTGGTTCCCTCGCCATCAGGGCGAACCTGCGCCGCGGAGGCCTTCCAGCCTTCGGCGCGCGCTCGCTTCACATGTTTCTTCGTGAAGAACACACCGGCGGCGCCGACATCGAAGGCGAAGACCAGCTCGGGCCGCTTGGCGATGCCTTCTGCCTGACAGTAGTCGGCGAGAGCCTTGAGGAAGTGTTCGGGGTACGGGTTGACCGACATGTTCGAAACAGCGGCCAGATGCGCACCCTGGTGGAGCGCGACAGCGTCGAAGATGCCCTCGGCTATCCAGACCCGATCGGCGCGCGCGAGAGCAGCCATGTCGAGCCCCTTGGGGGTCCAGCAATGGCCCGACCAGCTGCCGCCATATTTGAAGTGCGCCTTCTTCGGAAAACGCCCCGGCTTGTCGATGATCCGTTCCCACCAGGAATCGCCAATCGGGAAACGGATCGTCGCCGAGGTCTGGTTCGTATCGCGGTCCTGGTAGATTTCCTGGCTGAAGGTGCCGCGCAGGAAGCGCATGTCGAGCCCGCGTTCGTGGATCAGGTAGGCTTCCGCAGCGGCGTCCGGGTTTTCCTCGGTCTTCGGGAATCGCTTCGACCAGTCCTCGAACAGGTCGGGCAGCAGGTTGCGGACGCTGTCTTCCCATCCGCATCGGTCGGCCCGGCCGCAGCGAACGATCTTGGGGTCTTCGGCAGCGCAATAGGCTTCGCGCTTGCCGCATTGCGGGCACAGCCCTTCCTGCAGCCACTTGCCGCGTTGCTTCTTGAAGCCGAAGTCGCGCTTGAGTGCGGTAATGATGGCATCGGAGAGGTTCATCGCGTGGCGAATTCGACCAGAGCGTGGGAGAGAATGACGATGTTCAGGATCGCGACGCCCACGCAGAAGCGGGTGATAGCTTCGCGCAATCGGCGCAGTTCGTTGTCGCTGGGCATGGCGTGAGTCTCCCTTGCGGCGGAGTCACGCTCCGCCGGTGTCCTTCGGTTCGGTTCGGTGATCGGCGGTCAGCCGGTGTCCTTGCGGGCGCCCTGCGGTTGCGGGTCGGGATCGAAGAAACCGGGTTCGTCGTCGCTGTCGCCGTGCGGCGGGGGGCGGACATGCTGCACCTGATCGCGCGGGCAGACCGGCAGGTTCAGGTCGGGCCGGTCAATGTTCCCTTCAACCAAGGTGTGCACGAAGACGATGTCGGCGCGGAAGATATGGCCGCAGCCGGAATCGGTGCAGTGGCAGGTCAGGTGCGTCGTCTGCTCGCTCATGCGTTCCGACCTTCGGATGAAGGCGGGCGCATCGCATTTCGGGCAAAGCATGAAGCAACTGCTGCCCGTCTTGCGCCCGCCCGGCCGCAAGCGAAACTGCAGCGGTGCGGCAATCATCGGACGCGCTTTGGTGAGGTTCCCTCCCGCCGCGCTCATGTTCCCACACCTTCTGCGATGGCTTCCAGTTTCACGAGCATCTGCGCATCGGTTTCGAGCCGTTGGCGCATCATGGGCACCAGGCGCTGCGCTTCCTTTTCATCGATCTGCCCATCGGCCAAGGCGCGCATCAGTTCTGGATCGCACTGGCCGCGTTCTTCGGCCTGCCTGGCGAGCAGGTTGAGGATGGTGCCGCGATCGGCGGGCACGTCGGGCCGCTGCAGAAGGATGTAGCCCGCCTGACGCGCGAGATAGCGGGTCACGATGGGATGCCCCGCCTTGCCGTGCGTGAGGCTTTCGAGGATTTCGATATCGCGCAGGGTGATCGAGCGATGGTCGTTCGGCGACTGGTACGCGCTGAAGAGCGATTTCGACTTGCCGCAGTCATGCTCCGCAGCTTCGACCCCGCCGGCGGCGGCGATCAGTTCACGCACGGCGCGGGCCTGCCGCTGTTCCTCGACGGGCAGGCTCATGCCGCACCGACGCGGGTGAAATGTTTGCGCGAAGCTTCACAAGACGGCGCGCCGGGGCGGCGTGTAGAAGCGTTTGTACGAACTAAAGGGGACCCGGCATGGCGATCGACGCCTTGGAAACGCTGCCCAACGTGCGCATCGACCATCGTCTCGCGGGGGTAGATGTCGGGGCGCAGGTCGTGGCGAGAGACGCCGTAGAGCTGTTCTGCGAGAATGACTTTACCATCCTCCGCAGGCAGCTGCTTCGAAGAGTTGACGATGCGCGACATGGTCGATTGGGGGATCTCCAAGTCGCGACCCAGCTGACTGATCGAACCGGCTCGCTTCACGCAGAGCAAAAGGGCTTCGTATCGGGTGGGGCTGTTATCCATGAATGGGTAGCTACCCAAATTATAGTCACTGCGCAACCCAATATTGGCTAACGCCAAGCCACCCATTTGTGGATAACTAGCGGGCATGGCCGGGTTCAGATCTGATCGGATGGCGGAATTGCGCCAAAGGCTGGATATTTCCCAAGCGGAGCTTGGGCGGCGAACCGGTCATCCTCAATCGACCATCAATCGTATTGAGCAGGGTTTGACGCGTAATCCGAATGGTGTCGCTGCAATCGCTCGCGAGTTGGGAACATCGGTGGAATTCCTGCTCGATGAAACCGACGATCCCGGTCCGGCCGGTGCCCTCCAAGAACCGCGACGCAGCTATTCACCAGCGCCGCGCGATGACCGCGTCCTTGAAATCCCGGTTATAGATCTGGCCTATGGGATGGGCGGGACCTATCTCGACGATGTCGACCCGGAAACGCGGCTTGAACCGTTCCCGCTGTCGTTCATCCGACGCTATACGAAAGCGAAGGCCGAGGACCTGGTCATCGCGGATGGGCTTGGTGACAGCATGGCCCCGACGATAGGATCGAACGACCAGATGCTGATCGACCGCAGTGTCGACACGGTACGGATCGCCGACCAGATATGGGCCTTCAGCTTCGGCGGCGTGGGGATGGTAAAGCGGCTGCGCCCGCGCCCCGATGGAAGCATCGCCATCCTGTCCGACAATCCATCCGTGCCCGAAGATCGCGCTGTCGACGACGAATTGTTCGTGATCGGGCGCGTGGTCGCCATCGTGAGAAAAGTATGAAGCTGCCGTGCCCCGCTTGCCACGAAGACATCGCACTGCTGGCAACGAAGTGTCCGCATTGCCACCATGTTCTGACCGAAGGGGAAGTCAAAGAAAGGCGGAAGAATGCCCTCGCCACGGGCATAGGTTGTGCGGTCCTTCTGGTGGTTGCCATTCTGGGCCTCGCGTTCTGCGCATCGGGCGGCGATGGAGAGGTCAAACCTGACGTTGTCGAGACGAACACTAGCGTCGTCGAAGACGCAGTAGATAGCAAAGCCGAGATCGATTCAGCTACCCGCGAGGCCGAAGCGACCTATGAGGCGATCGCCCTCCCTGCCGGTGCGCCACCCGCTCCGACAGCAGCTGTCTGTTCAACCGCGCTTTGTGCGACCCAGCAGGTATCGTTCGAGCGGCAAGACTGGCCGAATGCATGGAAGGGTGATTACGAAGCGATGCGGAACGTCGCCTTTTGCCTCGGCTCCAGTTGCGATGGCGCAGTTCAGATCGATCAGGTGAGCAGCTGTGCTTGGCGCGCAGCGCTGGTCGAATTGAATCCGATGGAGGCCGGTGACCTTGACGGTCAGCAACTCCAGACCGAATGCGGCAACTTGACCGAAACCCAGATTCAGATCGCAATCCGGAAGGCTGGCGAATTGATCGAGCGTATTGGCGGTTAGGCGCTCTCGAGCTCGATCGACTGAACCATGCCCTGCGCCGAATAGTCGGTGCGAACGCTCTCTACGAGCCATGAGATGCCATCGATCCTGTCGCCCCAGCCAGACAGCGCGACCTTCATGTCAGGCTGCAGCGCGGGATCTGCGATCGCGAGATCGTATGTGAAGCGATAGGGCATGCGCGCCGCGCGCCCGGCCGCCGCGGTGGCGGCCTGGCGTGCCTCGGCTTCGCTCGCGTAAACCCGCTTCAGCTTGCGCCGGTTGTCGCCGCCGACCTCGACCGTCCGACGACGCCCTGCATCCTGATCCTGCCACTGCGCCGCAGCGCCATCGTAATTCTCGCGATCGGCGCGATTGAACGACCAGCGCCAGCCATCGCGTTTGACCAGCAACTGGGCGCCCAGAGCGGTGCCATCGGCGGTCGCTGACTTGCCGATCGGCAGGAAAATCAGCTTGCCGCCCTTCCACGTAGCGATCGCATCGTAGCGGCGCCCGAGATCGGCGACGAAGGCGGCGTCGCTCTTGCCTTCTTGCTCGATCGGCTCGACCTGAAGCGCCGCGAGCGCACCGTCGACGCGGGCGGTGCTGCCATGGCGCGCGGCGATTTCATGCAGGAGTGCGCCGAGCGTGATGTCCTTCCAGGTCTTCGTGCGCCGCTGTCGCAAGAGGCCGGTGAGGTTCGCCGATCGCGCGCGAAAGGTGACGACATCGGGCGGACCTTCCTGGCCGACTTCGTCGACCGTGAAGCGCCCCTTGTCGAACAGCCCGAGCGCGACATCGGCACCCGATAGCCAGCCCATCGACAGGGTCAGCACGACGCCGGGATCGGGGATTGCCAGACGACCATCGGCATTCTGCAGTCGCACGTCGAGTTCATCGGCCTGGCCTTCGCGCTTTTCGACCAGCGAAAGGCCGACCAGGCGCGGATCGATCTTCTCGGCCAGATCCGCGCCGCCTTCCACCGCAAGGGCGATGGCAGCCTTGCGGGCGGTCATGTTGCGGGGTCCACTTCGGTCGCGACTGGCTGATCCGGGCCACGTTCGAGTTCGATGCGAAAGCCGATGTGGCGTGGAATGCCGCCTGCCATTATCGTAAGGTGGTCTTCATCCAGCCTCACGATGCGGTAGTGGCCAAGGATGCGGCCCAGCCCATCCATCAGCGGAAAGTGATCGCCGGTGTCGGCCATCGCAGCAAGCACTTCCATCGCCGCGAAGTCCGCGCCGAGCTCGGGTACCAGCAGCCCCGACAGGCCGATGGTTTCCGGCCCGGGACCGGTGAACTGCGCCGCATCGCGGGCGTCGTGCCGTTCGCTGAGGGCGTGACGCCACGAACGGCTGCGCTGCAGGTTCTGATAGGCTGCGCTGTCCATCCCGAAAATGAACATGCCCAGCGTCATCAGCTCGCGGGGAGAGGGGATGGGGCGGCTCGCCATCAGACGTCGTCCCTGTAGCTGCCGCGCGCGGCGATCGCCTGACGCCGTTCGAGCTCGTCGGCTACGCGGCGCGCGAGATCGCCCGAATTCTCGCCGGGCATCTGGTGAATATGGATCGTGATCGCCGCGGGGCTTGCCTGATTCGCCGTGCTTTGGCGTGCGGCGCCCGGGGCGGGTGCCATTGCAAGCGCACCGGCCGCAGCGGCGCCCGCCGCCATCCTGCCCGCTGCGCCCGCGACGCGGCCCCGCTTGCGCTCGATCCCCAGCGCCAGACCTTCGCCCGTATGTTCGCCCATCGCCATGAAGACACGCGAGGGAGACTTGATACCAAGATAGTTCTTGAAGGCGGCGACGCCGTTTTTCGCGACCAAGATCAGCTTGCGGGCCAGCGCCATCGGATTGATGGCGAGCAACAGCCCCTGCATCATCGCGGTGCCGATTCCCTTCAGCCAAGCGGGCGCGCCGCCGAGATAGCCCTTGATCGCATTCCAGGCGTTGAGGAAGGTCGCCTTGATCGTGTCCCAATGCTTGTAGATCAAGTAGCCCGCACCTGCGATCGCGACGACAAGCAGGGTGATGGCGAGAACCATCGGGTTCGCGAGCATCATCAGGCCCGCCTTCAGCATCCCCTTGCCCATGAAGAGTGCGGCGGTGCGAAGGACCATGAAAGCCTTGGACGTCAGCCCGAGGCGCGACGACAGGGCAATCAGGCTCGACAGTGGTTTCATGAAACCGCCCAGCAGAAACATGCCAGCGCCGAGTCCGACCTTCAGCACGGCCAGCCCCGCGACCAGTTTCATCAGCGTTGCAGCGGCCTCGGGGTTGGCCTGGGCCCACGTTCCGACCTTATTCGCCAAGCCCCCGATCATTTCCATTGCAGACGTCATCGGCGGGAGGAGTTTTTGCCCCATGATGATCGCGACTGACGACAGGCTGCCTTTGAACGCCTCCCAATTCACCAGCGCATCGTTCAGCGCGCGCTGGTCAAAAGCATCGTCGACCGTGCCCGCTGAATTCATCGCCTTGCGCCGAATGTCTCGATAGACATCGATATTCTGCATAAGCGCCATGACGCCCTGGCGCGCCTGCATGTCCTCGAACGCGAAGCCGAGTTTCTTCATGTCGCCGCCTGTCGCCTTGTCGGTGACCAGCGCGATCGCCTCGAGCGAGGAATAGCCTTCGTCGGTCAACTTCTTCATGGCGGCGGGCAGGTCGACGCCGAAGTTCTTCTGGAAGGCTCGGATGGTGCCTGGCGCATTGATCTTCGCGAGCAGGTTTTGAATGTTGTTCGCGGCTTGGTCTTCGCTACCCGCCGACTTCATGGCGACCTGCAGAGCGGCGGACAGATCCGCGACGGCCGGCGCGCCCTTTTCCCCTAGAGCCTGCATCTGCGCGGTCAGCGCGGGGAAATGCCGCGCCATGTTTTTTACCTCGAACGCGCCCTCGTTGCCCGCGGCAGCCATGATATCGAAGATGCGCGCAGTCTGCGAGGCTGGAACCTTCAGGTTGCTAATCGCGGCATAGGCGGCGCCAGCGGCATCCGGAACTTCAACTTTATAGGCAGTGGCGATGCGCCCGGTCGGGCCCATGATCTTCTCCGCCGCTGCAAGGCCAAGGCTATCGCCTCCTTTCGCCAGCAGCAGATCGAGACCCGCCCGAATGTCCTCGGGCATCCGCTTCGCGTCCTTGGCCATCGTGACCACCCGGCCTGCCAAACGGGCCGTCGCCGCATCCGTTAGGTTTGCCTTCTGCTGGATGTCGACCATGCCGCTGGAGAACTCGGCGGCGGACTTGGCAGCGAGGATCAGCGGGGCAGCTAGGGTAGCGCCCTGGGCCATCTGTTCGCGGCCCGAAGCCATCATCGCGTCGCCGCGCGCGACCATCGCCCGCCGCTTGCCCTCAATCGCATTGAGCCGCTTGCGCTCGCCCAGCTCGCGGTTGGTGTTCTCGATCGCGCGTTCCAGCTGCCGCTCGCGATCGATCAGTTCGGTGACATTGCCCGATGCGCCTTCGAACTGGCGGCGGACGTCGCGCAACTGTGATTCGAGCCGCCGCCCTTCGCCGCGCAATTCGCCGAGCGAGCGGGTGCCCTTGCGGCCCAGCTGCATGATCGAGCGCAGACTGCCGGACATCTTGTCGATTCCGACGAAATCGACGACCAGCGAGAGCTTGTTCGACATGGCCTATTCCTTCCCCGCGCGGTGGCGGTTCCACCAGGCAACCGCGCGCTCGCGCCAGTAGATCAGCCGGTCGATCGGCATCGCCTCCAGTTCGGACAGGGGCCAGTGATAGATGCCGGCGATGTCATCCATCAGGTCCTCGGCTGTTGCTCCGCGATCAACGCTTCCATCATCTGCCGCTCCGCCCGTGTCATAAAAAAACCGCGCACCACTCCACCGACTTCGGTCAGATCGGCCGGGTCGAGCCGCAGGCATTCATCCTCGGTCAGTACGGGTTCGCTGATGCGGGGAATCAGCTTCAGCAGCGCGGTAATGTCCATCCCGATCACGTCGGACAGGCTGAGGCCGCGTAGCTCGCCCGACTGGGGCTTGCGGAGCGTCAGCTTCTCGATCGTAGTTTCGCCTCGTGTGATCGGCTCGACCAGTGTGATCGTTTCGAAGGTGCCGGGCGCATTGCCCGCGGCCTTGGCGCGCTCCTTGCCTTCGGCGACCAAGGCGGAGGGGGTGTCGGCGGTGGTGTCGTTCATGCGGGGCGTCCTTTGTTCTCTCTGGCCTACCGCTTCGCTGCTTGAGGCCGGGGATGCGGGTCAGGGTGAAACAGGCGGGGCAGGGTGGGCTGGCCGGTCAAAGGGGGAGAGGGAAGCCCGACCAGCCCGATTCCGACGCCCGGCTGCCCCGCAAAAGGTCCGGACGCCGAAGGCAAATTCAGTTCGCGATGATCGCCATGATCTCCGCGTAGCGATCGATACCGCCGACGATGAAGCGTCCCGCGACCATATCGATCTCAACCTGCGGCACGCCGTCGACGACGCGGCGGTAGTAGGCGACCGCAACCTTGAATTCCTGCTCGGTATCGTCGCCCGCCTTGGACGTGCCCGGCGTGATCTCGGTAAAACGCCCGCCGATGAAGACTTCGACCGCCTGTGCGGGCGTGCCATCGTCTGCCTGGTAAGCGCCGGTCAGGCGCACGCGCACGCCGTCGACCCGGGTGGTGCCGAACTTGCGGATCAGCCGGGCTTCGTGCCCGCCCATCTTCAGCGTGGCTTCCATCGGCTCGACGCCCAGGTCGATCTTGACCGATCCGATCATACCGCCGCCGCGATGTTCCTCGGTCGCGATGGCAAGCACCGGCTCTTCGTATTCCGACGCCACGCCAAGGTAGCCCTGGCCATCGACGTGGATGTTCATGTTTTTCAGCTTGCGTGGGATGCCCATCGAAGGATTCCTTGTACGGGTTGGCAGGGTCAGGCGGTCGCGGTCGGGTTCCGGGGAAAGCCGATCAGGTCAGCTGCTCGGCGAAGTCCGAATAGTAGAAATCGGTGATCACCAGATCGACGTTCGGGTTTTCCAGCGGCGCGACCGGCGTGAACTGGACCCTGAATGTCGGGCGACCCTGGGCAAGTTCCTGCGTGCTGTTCTGGTCGGGGTCGAAGAACATTTCCGCGCCGATGATGCGGCCTTCGGTCGCCAGCTGGCGGAAGCGGGCGTTGCCGGTTTCGAGCAGATCCTTGATGAGGCCGAGCGTCATGGGCTGGTCGAGGAAAGGCGCGACGATCTGTTCGATCGTTTCCTGCAGCGCGTGACTGGTGCGGACCGCGCTTTCGAAGGCGAAGTTCGGCTGCTGGGCATCGGCGCAGGTGCGGTTGCCCCAAAGACGGAAGCCGTTCTGCCGGATGACCGTGGTGACCTCGCTCTGATTGAGCAGACCGGCGGCGGTCGAGGGATCGGTCAAATCGAAGTGCACGTCGTATTCGAGACCGGTGACCCCGCCGAGGGGTACGTTGGAAATCGTCTTGTGCCAGCCCGTCGCTTCGTCGATCGCTGCACGCAGGCCCAGCGCGCGAGCGATGATGTCTCCGCCTCCCTGGGCAGTGTCGGGCCAGATGACCATGAGTTCGCGATCGGAGAAGTTGTCGCGATAGGTGATCGCTTCTGCTTCGGTCGCCGCGGGGGTGAAACCGTCCGCGCCCTTCGCGCCGACATAGGCAAAGCCGCGCAGCTTCTTGGCGATGGTGACCAGTTCGGCGACGACCGGCTGCGTATCGAGGCCCGGTGCGCCAAGGATCGTCGGTTTGACGCCCAGCTTGGTCTGCGCGGCGAGCAGCGCCTGCAGACCGGTATAGGTGTTACCATCGGTTGCGCCGATCACGTTGAGGTCAGTCTCGTCCTGGTCCTCGCCTTCCGTGACCCGCACTACGACAATGATCGGGCTCGCCTGGTCGCCGATCGCGGTCAGCACCGAACCAAGTGTGCCGCCATCGCCCGCCTTGCCTGCCGCGATGTCGGGCTGGCCCGAGATCAGCACAGGTTCGTTCAGCGGGAAGGCGGCATCAAGCGCAGCCTGCGCCTCGGCATCGCCGCTGCTGGTCGCGGTAGCGATGATGCCGATCACCGCGCTGGACAGCGCCGCCAGTGCGCGCGGGCCGGTGGCCGTTTCGGTCAGGGTCAGGCCGTGGTGGAAAGGCATTGTTCGTTCCTTCAGCTGGTCGCGCCGCGCGTGCGGCTCTGGTTCAGATCGATCGGGATGGTCAGGGTCTGCAGGCTGTTTGCTGCCGGCAGGTCGGTGCGGCGTCCTTCGATGCGGATCGTCAGCCGACCATCGGCGGGCTCGCCTTCAAGCTGGACGCGGGTCAGCTGCAGGCGCGGTTCCCACCGGGCGAGCGCAATTGCGGTCGCGGCATGGAGCAGCATTCGGATAGCGCCATTGATGGGCCGGTCGATCAGTTCGAACAGCAGCGAACCGTAGTCGCGCCGCATCGTCCGGCTACCCAGCGGGGTCGACAGGATGTCGGCGATCGACTGCGCCAGATGCGCGTCGCCCGAAAGTGGCTTGCCGGTGTTTCTGTCCATGCCCAACATGGCGCCAGACATCGCGCTTCGCGCGCGAAAGGCCAGCGGGCGGCAAGGTGGAACGGGGTTTCACCATTCCGCCGGCACTATCGGCGGACTGACAAGCTCGCCGCCTAAGTTCGCGGCGATACCTCGCCAGATAGGCTCACCTCGCAAACGCTGGACACAAAGCTAGCGGACTCGACTCCTTTCCCAATTTGTCCCACCATCGCCTTGCAGGCCCGCAATGGAACCGACTGCTAATCGGTCATTCGGAGCGGCTTACCTGTGCATGTCGGACCGCGTTCACGCTTTAGACGGTCATCCCGACCCGAGGGGAAGGGAACCGGGGCGGAACCGGACAGCAACCGACACTGCCGGAGCCAATACTAGTGAGGCGATGGTGGGGTGATTGCTCGCAACCACACTCGAAAGGTTGCACCAGAGGCTTATCGTATCCCTCATGGGGCTGCGAGCGCTTGCGGCCTTGGGAGCCATCCAATGGCGAACAAGACCAAAAAAACGATGACGATTGAGGTAAAGGTCAATGTCGGCAACTGCCTTTGGGCAATCGCTTGGCTAGCCTTCCTTCTTTTGGCCTGACTTTCCCCGGCGGGGTTTCGGCTTCGCCGGGGTTTTCATCTTCTCTTGCGGCTTGGGCGGGGTCGCCATCATCCGCTTTTGCGCTGCCTCGCGGCGCGCTTCGGTTTCCTCTTCGGAGTGGGTTTCAAAGTGCGGAGGATTATCCATGGTAGCTGATCTTCAAGAATTGCGGGAGCGGCTCAACTGGGCCCGAGCCGAAGCCGAACGCTTACCCGCCGAAATTGAGCATTACGCCACCAGCAAAATCATTTGGAAATTCGAGACCCGTAACGACGCTCCCGGCTTTCTGCTTACGGCCACCTGCAAAAGCGATATTCCAGTCGCCATACGCGCCCGAGCTGGGACCACGGTCAATGAGATCCGCTCGTGTCTAGATGGACTTGCAAGCGTGCTCGCTGAACGAAATCAAAGAACCGCTAACGGCGTCAGTTTTCCGATCTCGAAGACCGAAAGCCAGTTTTTAGAAAAGCGATCCCAAGAAAAAATTCGGAAACTCTCTGATGACGACAAACTCGCTATAGCGGCACTCAAGCCGTATGCCGTGGATAGCAAAGGTGAGCCTGGTAACGTACTCCTGTGGGGCCTTCACTCAGCGGACGTGCGTAGAAAACATCAACGTCTCCTTGTTGCTGCACAGAACAATAAAATGATGTTTGGAAACGGCTATATAGATGAAATGAGGTTTCTCGGAAATACCGTAAAGCTTGGGCGAAATGAAATCGCAACGACCGGGCCACTCTTTTCAAGCTCAGTATATTTTCCTGCCGACATCACCTACGCGGAGCCAGATGTGCTTCGCGGTCGCAGTGTTGTTAAAACGCTCCACGAGTTCGCCGATCTCGTGGATTCGATCATATTGATTTTTTCCTGATTGGGCAGAACTCAACTTCAGTTGCTTAGAGTCGTTCATTTTGACTGCTCATTTAAGTATATAGTAGTTATTCCGCTGGACGCGTGCCTAGTCGGGCGGGGAGGTCTTTCCGCTGCCGGTGGTGACGCCTGAATGGACATGGCCAGCCAGATCGACACCCTCGGCTTCAAGCGCGCCAGCGATGGTGGCGCTGCCTTGCAGGGTAGCATTGCCCTGCAGCGTGGTGGTGCCCGCGACGCTTGCATTGCCCTCAATCGTCGCGTTCTCGCCGACCGAAAGCTTGCCCTCTATGGTGACATCGCCGCGCAGGGTGATGCCACCGGGGGCTTCAATCACAGCGGTGGCACCGCCGGGCAGGATGGCTGACAGTGTGCTTGCCTGCGCATCGTAAGAGATGCGCGCACCATCGGCGAATTCGATGATCTGTGTTTCGTCCGATCCGGCAGGCGGGAACGCGTGCTGAACGATTCCGGTAAGAGCGATCGCCGCCGCCAGCTGCCCGTCGGGCGCCAGCAACAACACCTGTTCGCCAACCGATGGCGGCGACCAGATACGGGTATGCCCCGCACGAAAGGCGAGCCAGCGGATTGGCGGCGTCTCGCCCGGTTCGTCGTCGTCAGGGTCGCCATAGCGCACGATGCAGCGTGCGTTGGCAAGGTCGACAGACGTGACCGTGCCGATCCTGATCAATGCGGCCAGATCTGCGGGGATATCTTCGGGAAGGCGATCGCCGGTGAACATCGGCCGGTCAGGACTCGGGGTGAGCCGTTTCGGCGCACGCCGCGCGCAGCCGCGCATTGTGCTCCTGGATCGCTCTCACCGTCTCGTCGCTGTCGAGCTCGTTGCCCGGATCGTGCTGGCCCGGCCGGTCGGCCGAGGCGTAGCCGATCGGCCGGTCGCCCTGGCACCAGCTGCTATTCCGGCGCGATGGGGCGGTATCGCTCGCAGGCAGCCTTTCGCCGGTTGTCGAGCAGGCACTGCTCGTAACGGCGAGCATCGCGATCGCCAGCACTGCGAAGATCCTGTTCGGCATCGTTGGCATCCTTCAGTTGGTCGAGGGTCTGGTTCTGCCCGGCGATTACCGTGCCCGCGGCCCCGGCCTCCCGGCCGTTCTCGCGCGCATCGTCGAGCGTGTTGTCGTAGGTCCCGATGATCGCCCAAGCGATCAGCAGAGCGCCGACCAGTGCGATGACGATCCAGCCCCAGCGCGCGAGCCCGAACAGGCCATTGGCGGTAAGAAAGCTCATGTCTCGTGTCCTCCCGAACGCCCGTTGCGGGCCAGCAGATCGGATTTCTCTTGGCTCGATTGCGACGTGCCGAAGAAGAATCCGAGCGCATCTTTCGCGTTGGTCACCAGCGCGCCGATCAGCACCAGCAGGAGCTCGCGATCGGAGCCTTCGACGTCGCCGAACGCGACCAGCAGCAGCGCGGCGAACAGCATCGCCAGCGTGACGAAGGCGAGAGTCGCGCGGACTTGGCGGGGATCCTTCATGCCTCGTTCTCCGACCGGACGCCGCCGGTCATGCGCAGCAAGGGCGACGTGCCGAGCGGCAGGCCGACAGGCCAGCGAAATCCGCGCGCGCGGTCCTTCGCCAGCGGCATAATGTTGACCGCGTTCTTCTGGTTGCCGCCAAGCACGTAGAAGTCAGTGGCACTTTCGCCCACGAGGAAGCCGACGTGGCCGCCACCCGTGCGGCCGAACACCACCACCGCGCCGAGCACAGGCCTGCAGGGCTTGCCCCATTCGAGCCAGGCCAGCGCGCGCGGGAATTGCGAAGGCTTGGGGATCGGCAGGCCCGCCGCGTCGATGCAATGGGCCACGAAGAGGCCGCACCAGGGCGTCTCGTCGTCGTTGAACCATCCCGCGCCGAGGCGCGCCCAGCCCTTCGCGATCCAGCTGTTGTGCTTAGGACCCTTGATCTCCCGCTGCCCGATCTTCGAGCGCGCGATCGTCAGCCACTTCGGCTCGCCACCCGCCGCGGCGGCGGCAGGCGCCCAGGTGCCCCCGATCGCCGCCATGACGAGGTCGTATTCGGCCTGGTCGATCTTCGCGCCGTCAGCATCGCGCGAGGCCCGCCACGCGGCCATGAAAGCGTCGTGATCCTTCATCGTCCTGTCCTCCCTCAATTCTGCCGGTGATAGGTTTCGAGCGTGCCGATGCGCCCTTCGTCGGCTTCCAGCCTGCGCTCGACCTCGCGGCGGAACGCCTCGTATTCAACGCGCGACACCGCTCCGCTCGCTCCGGCCGTCAGGTTCTCGATCTTGCTGTTGATATCGGCAGCGAACCACACCACCGATCCCGCCGTGATCAGCATCGGCGCGAGGTTGAGGATCACCGTGCCCAGCAGCCAGAGCTTGAACTTGTCGAACTTGCGATCGACCCGCTCGTCGATCTTTTCGTGCAGCCGTTTTTCCTCAATCTCGTCGCTTTCTTCCGAACGACGACCAAGCATCTGCTCCACCGTCGCGGCGATGATCAGACGCATCTGCTCGGCGTTCCCGTCCCGGCCTTCGACAATGTCAACCATGCCGCCCCCAGCGAAGGATGGGCCATGCAATCAGGCCGAGCGGCAGCAGGGGAAGGGCGAGGAACCGGATCACGAAGCCAACCCAGGGTTGACCAAGGCCGTCCGCAGGCTGTTGGTCAGGCCCTTCAGCTCGTTAACCAGGGCGATCGCGCTGTCGAGGTCGGTTGCGTCGGCTGAAGTTGCAGCGGCGCTTACACTTTGCTGCCCAACCGGGGGGGCTCCGAAGAAGCCGATCACCGGTCCGATCCGACCAACAGTCAGGGCCGGGTTGGTCGTCAGCTCACCGGCATTGAAGCCGTGGATCGACAGATGGCCCTTGGCGGGATCGGTAAACCACTTGAAGCCGTCTGTCCGATAGGAACCGGATTCCCACCATTCGGTGAGCAAGGCCTTGCCACCACCCGGATGGACCGTCTGCGCGATCTCGGGCACGTCATTGCTGAAGAACAGCTTACCATCAGGCTTGTAATTACGCCTGAAACGGGTGTCGCTTATGAAGCCGCCGTCGTTGGTCAAGACAGTGTTGGCGAAAGCGCCGATAATCGTGTTGTCCTCGACGAAGTTGGTGCCGGGTTCTTCGTCCGAGATACCGCCACAAACCCACTCGGTCGCGTCGATGATGTTGGACCGGATGGCTATGCCCTTCGATCGCTGAATTGTGATTTTGCCATCGAACATCTGGCAATTGGTAATCAGTGCGCCCAGGTCGACGTCGCGCACGGCGACCAATGCATTGTCCGCATGGTTGACCAGCACCCCGGTGACGGTGCTGTGGCCATTGTTCGGCACGTCGGTCCCGGTGATCAGAAGGCAGTCGTAATTGTCGTTGATCGAGCCGCCGGTCCAATTGATGTTGCCGGACGCCAGATCCACCGCTTCGCGGCAACCGCGAGCTCGGCAATTGTCCCACGTCGTGTATTCGGCCGCCCGGACGCCGAGATCGTATCCTTTCCAGCAGTTGAAGACGCTGACGTCGCTCGCGCTCAAGGTGGTGAGGCGGCTCGGCGTCTCGTTTCGCGGCAGGATCGCGCGGTTCGCGAAATTCATGATCATCGTGCCGCGCAGCGTGCTCGCCTTGTCCATGTCGAGCAGCAGGGCGCTACGATCCGCAGCTGGCGAAGCGACGTCGTTCTTGGCCCCCGTGTCGTTGGCGGTGAAGCAGATCGCGCCGATATGTACCGTCTTGCCGTTACTGTCGAAGAGCGCGCCGGTCTCACCGGAATTCATTCCGATCAAGCCGGGGCCGTCGATCACCTGCCCCTCGAGCTGCGCCTTGAGCACTCCGCCAGCGCAACCGAAGGCGGCAGCGGGAACCCAGATCATCAGCGCGGCGGCCATGGCGGCGTTGATCTGGGCCGAGTTGTCGGCCCTTGCTGCGCTCGCGCCGAAGATGCGGATGTCGGCCCGCTGGAAGACGGTTTTGATCAGCTCGGCCGAGACCGAAGAGACCTTGCGATAGATCGACACCAGCTCATCGCCTACGCCAAACACGTTGAAGTGTTCGCCATCAGCGACTGTCGCGAGCCCTTCGGCAACATCGGCTTTGGGATTGAGGGCGGCACGCGCAGCCTCCTCTGCAGCGAGAGCGGTGTTCGCGGAAACAGCAGCGTTCGAAGCCGCGGCTTCCCCGAGTGTCGAGATTGGTGCACGACCAAGCGTGCCGTTCTTCACGACCGGAACGGTTTCGGACCCGTCGATCGATGCCGGATCGATTGCAGGCAAGTTGCTGACGCGGCTCACGGTTGAGGCTCCCATTGTTCGGGCGCGGTCGGATCGAAGGCAGCCAGGTCGGCCATCGCCGCGGCATCGATCGCGGCGGCGATGGTGGCGGCGTTCGCGCGGACCGCATCGATCGCGGCAAAGCGCGCATCGGCTTCGCTTCCGCCGATCCGCAAGTCGATCAGCTGCTGCTGGAGATCCGCGATCTCGGCGATGCGCCGCGCGGTCTCGTTGACCAGGATTGCATGGAGCCGGGCGCGGCGTTCAGTAACGGTCAGGGTGCGCTGG
>JAACTG010000111.1:6787-7111 GCA_009993585.1 Sphingomonadales bacterium | reverse complement strand
GCGCACCGCGCATCACCAAGGACGGCGTTACCGTCGCCAAGGAAATCGAACTGAAAGACAAGTTCGAGAACATGGGCGCGCAGATGCTCAAGGAAGTTGCGTCCAAGACCAACGACCTCGCCGGTGACGGCACCACCACTGCCACTGTTCTGGGCCAGGCCATCGTTCGCGAAGGCATGAAGTCTGTTGCAGCCGGCATGAACCCGATGGATCTGAAGCGCGGCATTGATCTGGCTGTGACCAGGGTTGTCGAAAACCTCGTCAGCCGTTCGAAGGACGTCGCCGGTTCGGCTGAAATCGCCCAGGTCGGGATCATTTCCGCCA
>JAACTG010000111.1:575-6664 GCA_009993585.1 Sphingomonadales bacterium | reverse complement strand
AGTTCGACCGTGGCTATCTGAGCCCCTATTTCATCACCAACCCCGAAAAGATGTCGGTCGAACTCAACGATCCGTATATCCTGATCCATGAGAAGAAGCTGTCGAACCTGCAGGCGATGCTTCCGATCCTCGAAGCCGTCGTCCAGTCGGGCCGGCCGCTGCTGATCATCGCCGAGGACATCGAGGGCGAGGCACTCGCCACGCTCGTCGTCAACAAGCTGCGCGGCGGCCTCAAGGTCGCGGCGGTCAAGGCCCCCGGTTTCGGCGATCGTCGCAAGGCCATGCTCGAAGACATCGCGATCCTGACCAAGGGCGAAATGGTGTCCGAGGATCTCGGCATCAAGCTTGAGAACGTCACCCTCGGCATGCTCGGCGAAGCCAAGCGCGTCACCATCGACAAGGATAATACCGTGATCGTCGACGGCGCCGGCGACAGCGACCTGATCAAGGCGCGGACCGAGGCGATCCGCCAGCAGATCGAATCGACGACCAGCGATTACGACAAGGAGAAGCTCCAGGAGCGTCTCGCCAAGCTGGCCGGCGGTGTCGCCGTGATCAAGGTCGGCGGCGCATCCGAGGTCGAGGTCAAGGAACGCAAGGACCGTGTCGACGACGCGCTCCACGCGACCCGCGCCGCGGTCGAGGAAGGCATCGTCCCCGGCGGCGGTACCGCCCTGCTTTACGCCACCAAGGCGCTGGCAGGCCTCAAGGGCGACAATGACGACCAGACTCGCGGGATCGACATCATCCGCAAGGCGATCGAAGCTCCGCTGCGACAGATCGCCCAGAATGCGGGCCATGACGGCGCCGTTGTCGCGGGCAACCTGCTCCGCGAGAACGACGAGACCAAGGGCTTCAACGCCGCGACCGACGTGTACGAGAATCTCGTCGCGGCGGGCGTGATCGACCCGACCAAGGTCGTTCGCGCGGCGCTGCAGGATGCGGCCAGCGTCGCCGGCCTGCTGATCACCACCGAAGCGGCGGTGAGCGAGCTGCCCGAAGACAAGTCCAGCGGCGGCGGCATGCCCGGCGGCATGGGCGGCATGGGCGGCATGGGCGGCATGGACTTCTAAGTCGCGCCGACCAAGACGCCCGAATACGCGACCTACGGGGCCGGGGGAGAAATCCTCCGGCCCCTGTTTTTTGGGACTGGCGGCAAGGCCGGGTTCGCGGTTAGACACGCGCTGCAGCGGCGTCGATCCCGCGCCGCCGGATATCGCCCATGTCCAATCGCGACGAGTATCGACAGATGCGTGCCGCCGTCATCGCCGACGAGGCGCTGCAGCGCGACCTGATGGCGGCAACCGACGAGGGCGACCTGGCCGAGCTGTGCAGCGCGATCGCGGGCCGTCTCGGCCTTTCGCTCAGCCAGGCGGATATCGCCGGTGCGTTCGACCCCGCTCACCTGCCGCCCTTCGAGCTGGCGGCGCTGCCGCCGCGGCAATGGTTGCCGGTGCAGGTCTTTTCGGACGGTCGGCAGCTGCTGGTCGAATGGCTGCACTTCGGTTTCGCCGCGCTGGCCGAGCCGTTTTACGAACAATCGGTCGCCCGCGCGCGCGCGCTGCCGATCAACCGGCTGCTGCGGCTCGCGACCCCGTTCGAGGCAGTGCGGGCGATCGCCGGGGAATCGCAGCCCGACGGTCTATTGTTCCACATGTCGCGTTGCGGCTCGACATTGGTCGCCCGGATTCTCGCGGCCGACGCGGGACACGTCGTCGTCTCGGAACCGCCGCCGCTCGATATCGCGTTCCGGCTTCATTTCGACGGCGCGATCGACGCCGATCTGGTGCGCGGCATGGCGGCGGCGTTGACGCGCGACCGCAACGGCCATGCGAGGCGGCGCTTCATCAAGCTCGATTCGTGGCATGCGCTTGCGCTGCCGCGCATTGCCGCGCTGCTGGGGGACTGTCGCTGGGCGTTTCTCTATCGCGAGCCGGTCGAGGTGCTGGTGTCGCATGCGCGCCGTGCCGGCATGCAGACGATCCCCGGCGCGGTTCCGCTGGCCAGCTTCGGCCTTGCCGGCGCCGACCGGGTCGCGCCCGAGGATTTCGCGCGCTGGGTGATCGACGCGATCGTGCGCAGCGCGCTGGCGGCCGCGCAAGCGGGGCACGGGCTGCTGATCGATTACCGCCAGCTTCCCGGCGCCGTCGGCGAGACGATCCTGCCGTATTTCGGGACCTCGGCAGGACCCGCGGCAATGGCGGCGATGACCCGGGCGGCCCGGCATGATTCGAAGAATCCCGACCGCACGTTCATCGCCGACGGTGCCGGCAAACAAGCCGAAGCGTCGGCGCTGATTCGCGAACAGGCGGCCGCGATCGGCGTCAGCTATCGCCGACTGGAAGCGATCCGTGCGCGGCGCGCGCGCAGTGCCTGATCGTGCCACGCAGGCGATCCCGCCCGATGAGCGCAGGCCAAGAAAAAGGGCGCACCGCCGAAGCGGTACGCCCTTTCCTATTCTACGACCCGTAAAGGATCGCCATCCGGCTGAATTAGTCGGCGGCGGCTTCGGCAGGCGTTTCGTTCTGGACGTCAGCTTCGACTTCGGCAGCTTCGTTGGCCATCGCGTCGCCGGTGTTGTCCATGGCTTCGCCCGTGGTGTCGGCGACGTTCGACATATCGTCGCCCATCGCGTCAGCGGTGTTGGCAGCCGAATCTTCGGTCTTTTCCGAACAAGCGGCGAGGCCGAGAGCAGCAGTAGCAACCAGGGCTACGGTGAAAAACTTACGCATGAAATTCCCTCCGATTAAAATTCAGACCCGGCTTAAGAGGCCAGGTCCAGCGGCCCGTTTAGGGGTTCCGCAACCATAGCGCAAGCGAATCGCGACAAATCGACCGGTTTGAAAGAAATGCGCCTTTAATCGGCGTTCGCCGCCCGCGCCGCCTCGGCGCGGACGCGTTCGAGCTCGGCGGCGCTGTCGTCGGCGGGCGTCCGGCCGCGTTCTTCCAGCATCTCCGCCGCTTCATCGAGCGCCTTGGCTTCTCCCGCCGTCACGCCGCCCGGGCCCGGGTCGCCGTCGTTTGCGCCGCAGGCCGCAAGACCCAGCATCGCCAGCGGAAGGAGGAGACGGCCGGCGCTCATTCGGCAGCGGCGTCCGCGCCGATGTCGCGTGCCTGGTCGCCCGCCGAATCGGCGGTGTCGGCGGCGGCATCGCGCACCGCGCTGCCGGTCTGCTTGGCGACGGCGGCACCGGCGTCGATCGCCTTTTCGGCAGCGATCATCGCGCGTTCGGCAGCCGCCTCGGCATTATCCTCGACCTGCTCGCCGGTCGCGATTTCATCGCTTTTGGCGTCGCTCGCCTGATCGTTGCAACCGGCGACGACGCCGCAGGCGAGCAGCGTGACACTCAAAACCGCCAGATTCGATCTCTTCATATTCGACTCCTGTTTGCCGATCGGGAATCGCAGATTAGGCGCGAACCTTCGCCGCGTCCAATAGGCAGTGCGATTCGCGCGGTCGGATCGACGCAACGCGCCGATTGACTGCCATATAAAGAATTCTTTATATGGTGCCATGAACGCCGCTCTCGACATCTTTCGCGCGCTTGCCGATCCGACGCGATTGCGCATCATGGCGCTGCTCGAGACCGTCGAGCTGGCGATCGGCGAAGTCGCGCAGATCATCGGCCAGAGCCAGCCGCGCGTATCGCGCCACGTCCGCATCCTCGCCGAGGCGGGGCTGGTCGAAAGGCGCAAGGAGGGCGGCTGGGTCTTCCTGCGGATCGCCGACAGCGACGCCGTGCGCGGCTATCGCGCCTGGAGTGCGGCGGTGCCGCTGGACGAGGCCGAGCGCGCGGTGGTCGCTGCCGACCGCAGCGCCCTCGCGTCGATCCACGAGGAACGCAACGCCGCCGCGCGCCGCTATTTCGACGACCATGCCGGTGAATGGGACCGGATCCGCTCGCTCTATGCCCCCGATGGCGAGATCGAGGCGGCGATGGCCGCGCTGCTCGGCGAACGCCCGCTCGGCCGCATGCTCGACATCGGTACCGGCACCGGCCGCATGATCGAACTGTTCGCGCGGCAGGCGGATATCGCCGTCGCGCTCGACCGCAGCTCGGAAATGCTGCGCGTCGCGCGCGCCAAGCTGGTGCCGCAGGGATCGCCGGTCGATTTCATCCAGGGCGATTTCAACGCGCTGCCGTTCGACCCGCAAAGCTTCGACACCGTCATCCTCCACCAGGTGCTGCATTATGCGCGCACGCCGCAGCGCGTGATCGGCGAGGTCGCGCGCGTCCTGCGGCCCGGCGGCATCGCGCTGCTCGCCGATTTCGCGCCGCACCTGCGCGAGGACTTGCGCGCCGATGCCGCGCATGCGCGGCTCGGCTTCGCCGACGACCAGATGCGCGCATGGTTCGCCGCGGAGGGTCTCCAGATCGAGCGCCGCAGCGAAATCGGCGGCGGCGAGCTGACCGTGTGCCTGTGGCTCGCGCGGCGACGCTCGGACAGCGACACCGGCGGCGGATGGGGCAATTCGGACACGATAAGGCAAGCGGCATGACCCCCAGTTTCAACGACCTCAGCGAAGCCGGCCGGGCGGTGGGCGCGCCGCTGTTCGCCGATCTTTCGGGCGACCTGGCGGTCAGTTTCGAATTCTTTCCGCCCAAGAGCGACACGATGGCGGAGAGCCTGTGGCAGGCGATCGAAACGCTCGCGCCGCTGGCACCGCGCTTCGTCTCGGTCACCTACGGCGCGGGCGGATCGACGCGCGAGCGAACGCATGCGACGGTCAAGCGCATCCTTGCCGAAACCGGACTGACGCCCGCCGCGCACCTCACCTGCGTCGGCGCCAGCCGCGCCGAGGTCGACGACGTCGCGCGCGCTTATTGGGAGGCGGGCGTCCGCCATATCGTCGCCTTGCGCGGCGACGCGCCCGACGGCGAAGCCTATGTCCCGCATCCGCAGGGCTATGCCGGCGCCGCCGAGCTGGTGTCGGGCCTCAGGCGGATCGGCGATTTCGATATCTCGGTCGCCGCCTATCCCGAGGTTCACCCGCAGGCGCGCGATGCCGCGTTCGATCTCGACAATCTCAAGCGCAAGCTCGATGCCGGGGCGAGCCGCGCGATCACGCAGTTCTTCTTCAGCCCCGAATGCTTCTTCCGCTTTCGCGACGCGGTCGGCGCGGCGGGGATCGACGCCGAGATCGTGCCCGGCATCCTGCCGGTATCGAACGTCGCGCAGACGCGGCGCTTCGCCGATATGTGCGGCGCCGCGATTCCCGGCTGGATGGGGCGCCTGTTCGACGGGCTCGACGACCGTCCCGATGCGCGCAAGCTCGTCGCGGCGACCGTCGCTGCTGAAATGTGCCGCCGCCTCTATGCCGGCGGGGTGCGCGAATTCCATTTCTACGCTCAACCGCGCCGAACTGAGCTACGCAATCTGCCATCTGCTCGGCATGCGCCCGGTCGACGCGGCCCCGGCGACGGAGCGCGCGGCATGACCGGCTCGTCAGGCGCGGCGCGCCAGGCTTTCCTCGACGCGGCGGCGGCGCGGATCCTGATCAAGGACGGGCCGTTCGGCACCGAATTGCAGCGCCGCGACGCCTATGCCGGCGACTTCGCGGGCGGCCTCGGCCTTGCCGCCGACCAGCGCGGCAACGGCGACATGGCCAATCTCGCCGCGCCCGCGGTGGTCGCCGCGGTGATCGACGACTATCTCGGCGCCGGCGCCGACCTCATCGCCACCAACACCTTCAACGCCAACCGCGTCAGCCAGTCCGAATATGGCGCCGAGCGCCTCGTCGGCGAGATCAACCGCGCCGCCGCGCGGATCGCGCGCGAACGCTGCGACGCCGCACGTGCGCGCGACGGGCGACGGCGCTTCGTCGCCGGCGCCGTGGGTCCGACCAACAAGACGCTGTCGCTGTCGCCCGATGTCGGCGACCCGGGCTATCGCGCGATCGATTTCGACACGTTGAAAGCGGTCTATCGCGAACAGGTCGACGCGCTGGCCGAGGGCGGCGCCGATTTCATCCTGATAGAGACGGTGTTCGACACGCTCAATGCCAAGGCGGGCATCCTCGCCACGCTCGAGGCACAGGACGCGCTCGGCCGCGACCTGCCGCTGATGCTGTCGATGACGCTGACCGA
>JAACTG010000111.1:0-274 GCA_009993585.1 Sphingomonadales bacterium | reverse complement strand
GACTTCATCATTGCGGTCAATCTGAATGAGGACCTGTTGGGGCGTCGTCTGGTGATGGAAGCCGATCCAGCGGCCGATGATGCCGACAGGTCGGACACGGTGGCCAAGCCTGAAAGCCTGATGGAATTGATCGCGTCTATCCCCACCTCGGTGCAGTCGAAAATGTCGTCGCTGAGCTTTTTCGGGACGGGCAGCCCGACACCGGGTTATTTCGACGTGCTGACCAATGCCATCGACATCATGCAGGGCCACATCACCCGCTCATGGCTGGCGG
>JAACTG010000163.1 GCA_009993585.1 Sphingomonadales bacterium | reverse complement strand
ACCGGCAAACCAGTCGCGGATATTGGTGAAGGCACCGGTATAGGTCGCCGGGTTGGACCGCGGGGTCCGGCCGATCGGCGACTGGTCGATATCGATGACCTTGTCGCAATATTGCAGGCCGGTGATCTTGTCATGCTTGCCGGCAATCACCCGCGCGCCATTGAGCGTTCGCGCCGCCGCGGCGTAGAGCGTATCGATGGTGAAAGAGCTTTTGCCAGAGCCGCTCAGCCCGGTGATGCAGGTGAAGGTGCCGAGCGGGATCGATGCGGTGATATTCTGCAGATTGTTCGCGGTGGCGCCGTGCACGGTCAGCTTCTTGCCATTGCCCTTGCGCCGCTTGGCCGGCACCTCGATTTCCCGCGTGCCATTGAGATAGGCAGCGGTCAGCGATTTTTTCGATTTCAATATCTCTTTAAGCGTGCCCTCAGCCACGACCTCGCCGCCATGGACGCCGGCCCCCGGACCCATGTCGACCACCCAGTCGGCGGTGCGGATGGCGTCCTCGTCATGCTCGACGACGATGACCGTATTGCCAAGATCGCGCAGCCGCTTGAGTGTGGTCAGCAAGCGGTCATTGTCGCGCTGGTGCAGACCGATGCTCGGCTCGTCGAGGACATAGAGCACGCCGCTCAGGCCCGAACCGATCTGGCTGGCCAGACGAATGCGCTGGCTCTCGCCGCCGGACAAGGTGCCGCTGGTCCGGTCGAGATTGAGATAGTCGAGGCCGACATTGTTGAGGAAACCGAGCCGCTCGATAATCTCTTTCAGGATCGGTTCGGCAATCTGGCTCTGTGTCTTGTTCAGCTGTGCGCCCAGGCCCTCGAAGAAGACCAGGGCGTCGCCGACGCTGCGCCGGGTCGAGATGGAAATATCCTCGCCGGCGATCTTCACCGCCAGCGCTTCCGGCTTGAGCCGCGCGCCGTGGCAGGTTTCGCAGGGGGCTGCGGCCTGGAATTTGGCCAGTTCTTCCTGCATCCAGGCGCTTTCGGTCTGCAGCATCCGGCGCTTGAGATTGCCGACGACGCCTTCGAACGGCTTTTTCACCTCGTAGGATTTGCGTCCGTCCTGAAAGCGCAGCGTGACCGGCAGGCCTTGGGTGCCGTTGAGGATGATATCCTGATGATGCTCGCTAAGCTCGTTCCACGGCGTGTCGAGATCAAATTCGAACTGGCGCGCGAGCGATCCCAGCACCTGCATATAATATGGCGAGGGCGGGTTGGATTTTGCCCAGGGCACGACCGCACCCTTCTTGATGCTGAGCGCGGGGTTCGGGATGATCAACTGGGTATCGAAATGGAGCTTCTCGCCGAGACCGTCGCAGGACGGGCAGGCGCCTTGCGGCGCGTTGAACGAGAACAGGCGCGGCGCGATTTCCTCGATGGTGAAGCCGCTGACCGGGCAGGCGAAACGCTCGGAAAAGACGATGCGGTTGTCGGGCAGGCCGGTGCCT
>JAACTG010000030.1 GCA_009993585.1 Sphingomonadales bacterium | reverse complement strand
CATGTCGCTGCCGATGGCGAGGCGCGCGTCCTGGTCGGGCATGGTGTCGGTTTTCCGCCCGGGCGCATGTCGGCGCTGGCAGGGTTCGTCGAACCGGGCGAGAGCATCGAGGAAGCGGTCGCACGCGAGCTGTTCGAGGAAGCGGGGATCCGCGCCCGCCGCGTCGATTACGTCGCGAGCCAGCCTTGGCCGTTTCCCAGCTCGCTGATGATCGGCTGTATCGCCCATGCCGAGGACGACCGTGTGACGCTCGACACCAGCGAGGTCGATGAAGCGATCTGGGTGACGCGAGGAGTTGTGAGCGCCGCGCTGGCAGGCGATGGATCCGCGCGGTTTCTCGCTCCGCCGCCGATCGCCATCGCGCGGACGCTGCTCGAGCACTGGCTGGCGGGCTAAACCAGCGCCAGCCTGCTCAATTCCTTGAGGACATTGGCCGGAATCGCCGCGATGTCGTCGATTTCGCCGTCGAAATCCTTGGGCGCATTTTCGGGGGTGAGATAGCGCCAGCCCTGATGCGCGCGCTTGGGCTTGGGCTGGACCGGGATGACGCGCGGATCGAGGACGATGTAGATGCGCCCGTCGGGCGCGTCCTCGAACGCGACGATCTCGCTGCGACCGACGATCTGGTGCGCGAGGATCCAGTACAGCGACCCGCCGATCATCTCCTGCCACCGCTTGGGCCGATAGCGCGTCGTCATGCGCATCCTGCCGTCCGCCGCCTCGCGCCCGCGCAAGGCGATGCGATCGGCGAGATACCGGAAACTGTCGCAGCCAAAGGCGATCTTGGTCATGCTGAGCGGCATGATCGCTATCTGGGGGGTGCAGCGCCAGGCCGCAAGCGCAGGATTATTTTCGCGTAATCCGTTCGACTTCGCGTTGGACGATGCGCTCGACGACCGCAGGCAGGTTGTCGTCGAGCCACGCCTTGAGCATCGGACGCAGGCTCTCGCGAACCATCTCCTCGATCGTCGGCGACGTCGACGGCGCAGGATCGCTGCCAGCCAGGCTTTCGAGCGAGGCGAGCTGGGCCCGGCTGGCATCGGCAGCGCCCGACGACACGATCGCGTCGTCGTCGTCGGACCGCATCGAGATGCGTTGGCTGTCCCGCGCGATCGCGGGGAAAGGCGCGGCAGGCGTCGATTCGGGCAGCTCGGATCGTTCGGTGAGTTCGAGCGGTTCGTCGTCATAGGCAGGGCGCGCGGTCTGGCCGACGCTACCGTCGCGTTCGCTATCCTCGCGTTCGATGACGCGGCGGATCGAGGACAGGATGTCCTCCATCGACGGTTCCTTGGACATGTCGCCCATCGCTCTTCCCCTATGGTTAACGCCTGTTAGCGCGGAGCATCGCGAACTGCCAAGCCAATTTTCCGGTGGGGCGGCTTCAACCCTTGGGGACGAACGCCGAGGGTTCGGCAGCGTTGGCGGGGACGTCGGCGTTTTGCGTCGGGGTGTCGGCGGTGCTGGTCGCCTGGGGCATCGGGTCGGGGTCCTTGTCCCAGTCCCAGATCTTGCTGCGGACGCGGTCGTAGTTAAGCTGCGGATCGTAGAGCGCGCCGCCGTCGAGACCGAGGTCGCGCGCCTCCGCCTTGCCCATCGCGGCGAGAAGCGTGAAGCCGGCAACATAGGCGTCGCGGCGGGCGCGAACCAGCGTGACCTGGGCGTTGAGATATTCCTGTTCGGCATTGAGGATGTCGAGGATGGTGCGATTGCCGACGCTGTTTTCGGCGCGCACGCCCTCGAGGCTGAGCGAGGCTGCATCGACCGCCACCTGCGCCGACTGAATGACCGCGAGCGCCGCCTGCCAGCTGGCATAGGCCGATCGCGTCTGCGCGACGACCGACCGCTCGGTGCCGATCAACTGCTCCATCGCCTGCGAGGTGAGCGCCTGCGCCTGGCGGACCTGGGCGCCGGGACGACCGCCCTGGAACAGCGGGACGGTGATCGTCGCGCCGGCGCTGCCGGTCGTCTGGTTCTGCGTCAGCCCCGCGCCGCCGGCCCCGCTGCCGCCCAGCGTGCCGAGATAATTGGTATAGCCGACCTGGCTGTTGAGCGTCACCTTCGGCAGCTTTCCCGCTTCGGCAACGCGCGTGTCGTAGCGTGCCGCTTCGATGGCGATCTGAGCCGATTCGATATCGGGGTTGTTGGCCAGCGCGACGGTGATCGCTTCCTGCGCGCTGTCGGGCAGGCCGGGGAGCGGCGGGGGCGGCTGCAGATTGTCGGGCGTGTCGCCGATGATGCGGATATAGTTCTCGCGGCTCGTGATCAGCTGAGCCTGTGCGGTCTGGAGCTGGCTGCGCGCGGTGGCGAGACGCGATTCGGACTGGGCGACGTCGGTCCGGGTGAGGTCGCCGATCTCGAAGCGATCGCCGGTCGCCTGGCGATTGACCGACAGCACCTCGATATTGCTCGCGTTGAGCGCGACGATCGCCTGGTCGCGGATGACGTCCATATAGGCGCCCACCGCCTGGCTGAACACGCTCGCCTCGGTCGCCCGCAGGTTCGCCTGGCCCGCCTCGACGCGCTTTTCGGCGGCGCTGACCGCATTCTTCACCGCGCCGCCCTGATAGATCGGGACGCTAAGCGTCGGGCCCACCGAAATGGCCCGGTCGGGCGAGGTGAAGCTGTTCGACGATTGCAGCAGATATTCGGTGTACGACACCGACGCGCCGACATTGGGCAGCCCCTGCGACCGCGCGATCGGCACATTCTCGTCGATGACGCGCTGGCCCGCGCGCGCGCCGGTCAACGTCGGGTTGTTCTCATACGCCTTGATCAGCGCCTCGCGCAGCGTGTCGGCATAAGCAAGGCCGGGAATGCACAGGCCGAGCAAGGCGGTGCCGGCAAGAAGGGGGAGACGCATGGGGAAAGCCTTGTCGTTCAGGTGAAGGTGAAGCGTTCGGGGGCGACGAAACCGGGCAGCGGCGCGGCTTCGGCATCGGAAATGGCGATGAAGGACATGTGACCGTTGGCGGCAACGCCGCGCGCAATGCGAGTGACGCCGTGATCGTCGATTGCGGCGACCATACGCCCACCGGGCGCCAGCTGCGCGGCAAGCGCATCGGGTACATGGGGGACGGCGCCGTCGAGGACGATCAGCGTATAAGGGGCATCCTTGGCCCAGCCTTTTGCGAGGTCGCCGGTCACGAGCGTGACATTGGCGAGTCCGGCGAGCGCAGTTTTCGCCTGAGCGGCGAGATCGCCGTCGCTTTCCAGCGCGACGACCTGCCCCGCGAGGCGCGCCAGGACGGCGGCGCCATAACCCGTCGCAGCGCCGATCAGCAGCACCTTGTCGATACGGGTAACGTCGGCGGCGGCGATCATGCGGCCGATCGTCAGCGGCGGGTTGAGGCTGCGGCCCTTGCCAAGCGGGATCGCGCGGTCGGTATAGGCATTGGCGCGCCGGGAGGCGGGGACGAACGCTTCGCGCGGCACGGCGGCCATGGCTGCGACTAGCGGCGGATCGGTGACGTCCGAAGTGCGCAGCTGGCTATCGACCATGGCCTTGCGCATCGCGGCGAAATCATGGGGTTCGATCGTCATCGACACGGCATTATCTCCACTTGAACTGTATTGCAAGAACAATACAGTCTATCGAATCAACTTTCGCGCGGGGCGAGACTTCGGCTGGCGTTAGTGGCTAACGCCCGCAACGCCAACAGTCGTCGCCTTCGCGCGCATGATATGGGTCGTCTGAATGGCGGTTGACTTTGGCCGCCCGCTCACACAGATGCACGGTCCGCGTGACGGGGCCCGATGGCGGAGTGGTTACGCAGAGGACTGCAAATCCTTGCACGCCGGTTCGATTCCGGCTCGGGCCTCCATCTCCTTATGTACCCGTGAATTGCGCCTCCTGCTTGGTCAGGAACGCGGCCATGCCGATCGCCGCATCGCGGCTGTCGGCGGCGGCGCGCTGGCCGACGGCTTCGCGCTCGAGCGTTTCGCCGAGCGTGCCCGACAGGCCGGCGTGCAGATTGCCGCGCATGATGCCGAGCGCCTTGGTCGGCATTGCCGCGAGCCGCGTCGCCAGCGCCATCGCTTCATCGGCCAGAACATCGTCGGCGACGCAGCGATGGATCAGCCCCCATTCGGCGGCCTTCGCGGCGGGAAGCTTTTCGCCCAGCATCATCATTTCGGCGGCGCGGGCGGTGCCGACGAGGCGCGGCAGCAGCCAGCTTGCCCCGCCGTCGGGGATCAGCCCGATATTGACGAACGCCTGGAGGAAGTACGCGCTCGCCCCGGCAACGACGAAATCGCAGGCGAGCGCCATCGACGAACCGATCCCCGCCGCCGGGCCGGCCACGGCGCAGACGATCGGCCGGTCGAGCCGGGCGAGCGCAAGGATCATCGGATTGAAATGTTCGACCAGCGCGGCATGGGCGCCTTCGCCCGGGGTCGCATGCGTGCCGCCCGCCGCCTGCAGATCGGCGCCGGCGCAAAACGCGCGTCCCTCGCCGCGCAACAGCACCGCGCGCGCATCGCCGAGGTCGGCGAGTGCGGCGACGATTTCGTCGGCCATCACGGTCGAGCAGGCGTTGAGGCGGTCGGGACGGTCGAGCGTGAGAATCGCGACCGCGCCCTGGCGGTCGACGCGGATCGTTTCGGCACCCATAAACTTCTCCTCGTTGGATCGTCGGCCTAGCGCGCTCGCTTCGCCGAAGCCAGCACCGCTTGGGGGGTGGCAACGCGCTGCGATGGCGATTAGAGCGGCATCGAATTTACCAGATACGGGAAACAACGATGAGCCAGTCCGAGATCGAATGGTGGGATTATGACGACGCCGAGGAGATGATCGGCGCTGTTGCCGGCGACGTGCGCTTCGTCATTGAAAGTGCGCTCGAAACCCGCGGCGATGCGATCATCGCGTTGCCGGGCGGCGATGCGATGCACGCCATCTTCGATCGGCTTGCGGAGGCGCAGCTGCCGTGGAAGCGCGTGATGATCCTGCCGACCGACGACCGGCTGGTGCCGATGGGCGACGACCTGTCGAACGTCACCGCGATGGCGCGATCGTTCATGGCGCAGGGTGCGCGCGTCTATCCGATCACCAGCGATGCCGCCGACGATGTCGCCGCCGCCGGTCGCGCCGCCGACGCGCGGCTACGCGATCTCGGCTGGCCGCTCGATCTCGTCCTGCTCAACGTCGGCGTCGACGGCGATGTGGCCTCGATCCATCCCGGCGCCGATTTCGATGCCGCGGTCGATCCCAAGGGCGACGCGCGGGCCATCGGTGTCACGCCCGATCCGATGCCGGTCGATGCGCCCGTCGCGCGCGTCACGCTGACGCTCAGTGCGATGACGGCCGCCCGGACGCTGACCCTCGTCGTCCGCGGTCAGAAGACGCGCGACCTGGTCGAGCGGGCGATTGCCGATGGCGCCGCATCGGCGACGCCGGTCGGCAAGCTGCTTGCCGCCGCAACGGTGCCGATCGACATTCATTTCATGGCCTGATGGCCTTGTCGTCTCGGTATCGAGGCTAGCGCGCCAGCATCTGCAGGACCTTGGCCGGGTCGCACCCGTCGCGGACGGCAACGAACAGCGTGTCGTCGCCGGCGATCGTACCGGCGACTTCGGAAAGCTGCGCCTGATCGAGCGCGGCGCCGACGACGTGCGCCGAGCCGGGTCGAGCCCGCAGGATGATAAGATTGCCGGTCACTTCGCCGCCCACCACCCACTCGCCGAGCAACGTCGTCAGCCTCTCGCCTGCCCAGTCGCTGGTGCCGAGTTCGTCGGGCAGGGCATAGGCCAGTTGCCCGCCGCGCTTGACCTTGACCGCGCCGAGCGCATCGAGGTCGCGCGACAGCGTCGCCTGCGTCGCGCTGAGTCCGGCGTCGGCCAGGCGCCGAGCGAGATCGTCCTGGCTGGCGATCTCCTCGCTGCTGATCAGGCTCGCGATCGCCTGGCGTCGATGGGCGACGGCGCGCGTCACGGGCGGATCCCCACCATCCACGCCAGCGCACCGCGCGCCGTATGCATGCGGTTTTCCGCCTGGCGCCAGACCGCGCTGGCGGGGCCGTCGATGACATCGGCGGCGACTTCGCTGTTGCGGATCGCGGGCAGGCAGTGGAGGAAATGCGCGCCGTCGGCGTGCGCCATCAGGTCGGCGGTCACCGCGTAATCGGCAAAGGCTGCCTGGCGCGTCGCACTCTCGTCGTCCTGGCCCATCGACACCCAGACGTCGGTATAGACGAACTGCGCGCCGTCGACCGCTTCATAAGGATCGCTGAGCTGCGTGACGCCGGGCAGCGAGGCGAGTTCGTCAGCGGCGAAGCCGTAGCCGTCGGGACTGGCCAATGTCATCGCGATGCCGAGTTTCGCGCACGCCTCGGCCAAGCTGCGCGCGACGTTGTTGGCATCGCCGACATAGGCGATCCTGACGTCGCGGAAGCTGCCGTGGAGCTGGCGGACGGTGAGGATATCGGCGAGCGCCTGCAACGGATGCGCGCGGTTCGACAGCAGGTTGAGGATCGGCGTCGGCGTGGCTGCCGCCATCGCCTCGAGGATCGCGTGATCGAACACGCGCGCGGCGATCACGGCATGATAGCAGGCGAGCGTGCGCGCGATATCCCCGGGGGTTTCGCGGCGGCCGATGCCGATTTCGTCCTGGCGCATGACGATCGGATGCCCGCCGAGCTGGACCACCGCCATCTCGGTCGCGTTGCGCGTCCGCGCGCTGGGCTTTTCGAACACGAGCGCGACGCCCTGGTCGGCGAGCGGGCGGCCGAGCCCCGACGATTCGGACAGAGCGAGGATGGCGAGCAGATCGTCGCGCGAGAGGTCGGCGATGGTCAGCAAGTTGGTCATATCGCGGTCTCCTTCGTCACCATCGTGCCGATCCCGCGATCGGTCAGCAGTTCGATGAGCAGCGCGTGGGCGAGCCGCCCATCGATGATGTGCGCGGTCGGCACGCCGCCATCGACCGCATCGGCGCTGGCGCGCAGCTTGGGAATCATGCCCTGGCCGACGCTGGGGTGGTCGAGGCGTTCGCGCAGTTCGGCCGAGGAAAGCCGCGCGATCAGGCTGGCGGGATCTTGCGGATCGGCGAGCAGGCCCGGTGCGGCGGTAAGATAGACGATCTTTTCGGCGTGCATCGCCACCGCAATCGCGCGCGCTGCCTCGTCGGCGTTGATGTTATACGGCTGACCCGACCGGTCGGCGCCGACGGTCGAGACGACGGGGGTCAG
>JAACTG010000162.1 GCA_009993585.1 Sphingomonadales bacterium | reverse complement strand
GGCATATTTCCAGAAGCGCACGCCGCCCGCTGCGGGCCCGAGATGCGTCGAATGAATCGCGATGATGCCCTTCAGCCCGGTATGACGGTCGCTGAACAGATGGATGACCTCATGGTCATCGAAATCGGGCAAGTTCCAGTGCGAGGGCATGGGTGTCGGTTCCTGACGAGGCGGCGCGATCGGCGCACGGGGACATTATTACAGGGGCGGGCAATAATATTATTTGCCCGACCTGTCAGCCCCAAAGGGGCAAAGCCGATAACTTCAGCAATTTCAGGAAAATGGGGCGATCGACGGGTCTTGAACCCGCGACCTCCGGTACCACAAACCGGCGCTCTAACCAACTGAGCTACGATCGCCACATACCGACGTACGCATGGATCCTCCACGGCACGGCGGGCGGCCCCAATAGTTTGCCGATGCCCTAAGCGTCAAGCGCGCAACGTCAAAGATTGTCGTCTGCTTCGCCCGCCGTTAGACCCCGATCGCATGACTTTGGCCAATATCCCCGTCGACAGGATGCTATCGGACGCGCACGGCGTCGCCGAAACGCTGTCGGGGGTCGCAGGGATCCGCCGCACGCCGTCAGCCCTGCTGACCCAGTTCACCCTCCCCCGATTCCTGCCGGGCGACGAATGCGGCCGGCTGTGCGCGCTGATCGATTCGAATGTGCGCCCCTCGACGATTGCCGACGATATCGGCGACGCGGCCTTTCGCACGAGTTCGACCTGCGATCTCGACCATGGCGATCCGCTGGTTGCGGACATCGACGGCCGATTGTGCGCGCTGCTCGGGATCGACGGGAAATTCGGCGAACCGCTCCAGGGCCAGCGCTATGACGTCGGCGAGGAGTTCAAGTTCCACACCGATTATTTCGAGCCCGGCGGGGCGGGATATATCGAACATTGCACCGTCTCGGGTCAGCGCACCTGGACGGCGATGGTCTATCTCAACGAACCGCAGGCCGGCGGCGGCACGCGCTTCAAATCGACCGGCAAGATCGTCAAGCCCGAGACCGGCAAGCTCGTCGCCTGGGACAACATTACCGCCGACGGCTTCGTCAACGCGCACACGCTGCACCACGGGATGCCCGTGCGCCGCGGCCGCAAATACATCATCACCAAATGGTTTCGCGAGCGCCCCTGGCCGTGGCCAGAGGACGCCCGCGAGACTTAGCGTTCGAGCCGATACTGCACCGTCATGCTGATCGCGGTCGACACCTGGCCGGGTTCGACCGGCGCCTTGGCGCTTTCGGCAACGTCGCGCGTGACCATCGCGACGGGCATCGGGCCACCCGAATAGCCCTGCGATTCGGTGATCGAAACGAGCCGCGCCGAGCCATAGCCGGTCTGGCCGGCATAGAATTGCGCCTGCGCGCGGGCGCTGGCCAGCGCCCGCTTGCGCGCCTCGACCTTCAGCGCCGCATCGTCGTCGATCGAGAAATACGGCCCGTTGATCGAATTGCCGCCGGCGG
>JAACTG010000098.1 GCA_009993585.1 Sphingomonadales bacterium | reverse complement strand
GGCGGCCTTGCTCGGCGCGGGCTGGGAATGGGTCAAGCACGACGCCTATGACGACGCCTATTACCGCCGCTGGATGCACGAGCTGCCGCCGTTGATCCACGCCACGCGCGATCGCATGATCGACGTCCACCACACGATCCTGCCGCCGACCGCGCGGCCGACGCCCGATGCCGCCGCGATGATCGCCGACGCCGTCGCGCTCGACGGGGGTCTCCATATTCTCTCGCCCGCCGACATGATCTGCCACGCCGCCGCGCACCTGATCGCCGATGGCGACCTTGCCGGGGGCTTGCGCAACCTGTGGGACATCGACCGGCTGCTGCGGGGGTTTGCCGCCGAAAATGCCGATTTCTGGAGGATGCTCGAGACGCGTTCGCGCGATCACGGCCTCGTCGCTTCGGTCACGCGCGCGCTGCGGCTCGCCCATCGGCTTTACGCGACCCCGGTGCCGAAGATGCACCGCGATCGATCGGCGAGCGACGCGCCTTTCGTCCGCCGCTTGCTGGCGCGCGACGACTGGGGGCGCGAGCGCCGGGGGATATCGCGCTTCGCCTTCTACGTCCGCTCGCACCTGCTGCGCATGCCGCTGCGCCTGCTGCTGCCCCATCTCGCGACGAAATGGCGCAGGCGCGAGCGCTATTGAATGCGCCTAACCCGCCTTGGCGGTCTGTTCTTCGATAAAGTCCATTTCCTGTCGCGATTTGATATCTGCAGGATCAATGGCCAGACATTTTTCCAAGGCTTCGCGCGCCTCTTTCCAGTGCCGCATTTCGACGTGGTTGAATGCGATTCCACGAAAGGAGCGGCAGCGGCGACGATCACGGATCGCCGCTGCCTCGGTCTCTTCCATGTCCATTAACCCCAGGTCGGCGATCTCGCTCGCTCGAGTGAATATCTCCAGTGACTTTTCCCAGTTGCGCTCGGTCTTGTACCATTCGCCCAGTTCGTTGAGATAATGCGTGTTGTCGGGGTCCATCGCGATCGCGATCTGAAAGTTGGTCAGCGCCTCGCTGCGCTTGTCGAGATCGACGAAGGCGAACCCCTTTAGGAAATAGGCGTCGCAGACTGTCGACGGCACCGCGGTGACGGTTGAGGCCGAACGGGCGTCCTCTTGCTTGTCCTTTACCGCTGCCGAGGCGATGAGCTGGACGAGAGTATCTGACGTGCCGTTGGTGCAGACATAGATGGCGTCGGCGTCGCGCCCCGTTTCGAACCGCGATATGATCGTGTCGGCCTCGGCCACCGCCTCTGCGGGCTTGCCGGCATGGATGGCGTCGGCTGCGGCGACGATCGCTTCCTTATCCTGTTCGGTCTGGTTGTTTTGTGCGGCCTGGGCCGGTGATACGGCGATCGCGCCGGCCAGCAGGAGCGTTAGATTGTGTCGCATAATGCTCTCCCCCTTGAACGATCATGGCGCGATACGGCGCGATGGGCAACGGGTTTGCATATACATCGCGAACGGCCATCGCTGTGAGTGCTGGAAAATGGCGTCGCCGCATGGCAATGGCAGCGCCATGACCGACGATAATTCACGACCGATCGCCATCGTCATCCTTGCCGCCGGGCAGGGGACGCGGATGAAATCGACGCTGCACAAGGTGCTTCACCCGGTTGCCGGGCGACCGATGCTGATCGGGCTGATCGACGAGCTTGAACGCGCGGGCGCCGAACGGATCGTGGTCGTGACCGGCGCCGGCGGCGCGGCGGTCGAGCGCGAGGCGGCGCGCGACACCGTCGTCTTCGCGCGCCAGGCCGAGCAGCTCGGCACCGCGCACGCCGCATTGCAGGCGCGCGAGGCGCTGGCCGGTTTCGCGGGCGACGTGCTCGTCTGTTTCGGCGACGTGCCCCTGCTGCGGCGCACGACGGTCGCCAGGATGCAGGCGCGGCTGCACGAAGACGACGCGCCGGCCTGCGTCGTCCTCGGCTTCCGACCCGCCGATGCAAAGGCCTATGGACGCGTCATCGCCGGTGCGAACGGCCGCATCGCCAAGATGGTCGAATACAAGGACGCAAGCGACGACGAGCGCGCCGAAACGCTGTGCAACGCAGGGCCCGTCATGGCGCGCGGCGGCGAGATTTTCGACCTGCTCGGGCGGATCGGCAATGCCAATGCGCAGGGCGAATATTACCTCCCCGACCTCGTCACCGTGGCGAGCGTCGACGAGCGGGCCTCGGCGGTCGTCGAAACCGGCGAGGCCGAGGTCACCGGGGTCAACGATCGCGCCGACCTCGCCCGCGCCGAGGCGCTGTGGCAGGCCGACCGGCGCGCCGAGATGATGCGCTCGGGCGTGACGCTGCGCGATCCCGACAGCGTGTTCTTCTCGTTCGATACCGCGATCGAAGAGGACGCGGTGGTCGAACCGCACGTCGTCTTCGGGCCGGGCGTCAGCGTGGGGCGCGGCGCGGTGATCAAGAGCTTTTCGCACCTCGAGGGCGCGCGCGTCGGCGAGGCGTGCGTCGTCGGGCCCTATGCGCGGCTGCGCCCCGGCGCGGTGCTGGGCAAGGGCGCGAAGGTCGGCAACTTCGTCGAGGTCAAGAACGCAACGCTCGGCGACGGCGCCAAGGCCAGTCACCTGACCTATCTCGGCGATGCGACAGTCGGCGCGGGGGCCAATATCGGGGCCGGCACGATCACCTGCAATTACGATGGCTTTTTCAAGTATAACACGGTGATAGGGGAGGGAGCTTTCATCGGCTCGAACTCCGCCCTGGTCGCGCCGGTCGCGATCGGTGCAGGGGCGATCGTCGCCGCGGGCAGCGTGATCACCGGCGATGTCGAGCGCGACGCGCTGGCGATGGCGCGCGGCCGGCAGGAGCAAAAGACGGGCTGGGCGAAACGTTTTCGCGAGGCAATGCAGGTCCGTAAGGACAAACGTTGATGAGCGTTGTCAAATCGCGCCAGCTGGGCCTGATGGTCGCGGCGCTCGCCTTGGCGGGTTGCGGCCAGTCCGACGGCGGCGCGCCGGGCGATAGTGCCGCGGCGGTCGGCAGCGAGGCGCAATCTCCTCTTCCGGCACCCGCCGAGGCGACGAACGAGGCGGCCGAACCTGTCGCGATCGCATCGACGGTCAAGCGGGATGGCGTCGCGACGCTGTGCAGCGCAGGCGAGATCGTGCTGTTTTCGTGCCAGGCGGGCGACCGCACGATTTCGGTTTGCGGCAGCCCCGACCGGCATGGCGGCGCGCAGTATCGCGCCGCGCGCGGCGGCAAGATCGAACTCGTCCATCCCGGCGAGGGCGAGGTCGGCGGCAGCAGCTTGCGCCGCGCGTCGGTGCCCTATTCGGGCGGCGGCGAGGCGCAGATCCGCTTCGACCGCGGCGGCTATAGCTATGTCGTGTTCAGCCGCGTCGTCCGGACGCGCTTCGACGGCGAGGGTAACGATCCCGAATTCACCTCGGGCGTCGCGGTCGTACGGCAGGACCGGCTGGTCGGCGAACGGCTCTGCACCGATCCGACCGATGCGGCGGTGGATATCGCCGCGGCCGAGCCCTATATGCCTGCGGACGAATTCCTCTACATCCCTGAGAAAGAAGACAAATAAATGTGCGGAATCCTTGGCATCCTGGGGCGCTCCGACGTCGCGCAACCCTTGTTCGAAGGGCTTCGCCGGCTCGAATATCGCGGCTATGATTCGGCCGGGATCTGCACGCTGGTCGACGGTCGCTTCGAGCGCCGCCGCGCGTCGGGCAAGCTCGTCAATCTCGCCGTCAAGCTGGCCGAGGATCCGCTCCCCGGCCGCACCGGGATCGCGCATACGCGCTGGGCGACGCACGGCGCGCCGACCGAGGACAATGCGCATCCGCATATCGTCGGCGACGTCACGCTGGTGCACAACGGCATCATCGAGAATTTCAAGCCGCTGCGCGACGAGCTGGTCGCCGACGGACGCATTTTCACCAGCCAGACCGATACCGAGGTCGTCGGCCATCTGATCGCGCGCGAGATCGAGGGCGGGGCATCGCCGCGCGACGCGGTCGCGACCGTGCTGCCGCGCCTCCACGGCGCGTTTTCGCTCGCCATCCTGTTCGCCGGGCACGACGACCTGCTGATCGGCGCGCGGCTCGGCTCGCCGCTCGTCGTCGGCTATGGCGAGGGCGAGAATTTCCTCGGCTCCGACGCCATCGCGCTCGCCCCGCTGACGCAGCGGATCACCTATCTCGAAGAGGGCGACTGGGCGGTGCTGAGCCGCGACGCGGTCGAGATTTTCGACGACGAGAACAATCCCGTGACGCGCGAGATCACCGTCTCGGGCGCCTCGTCGGCGGCGATCGAAAAGGGCAATTTCCGCCATTTCATGCAAAAGGAAATCTTCGAACAGCCGGTCGTCGTGGCGCAGACGCTGCAGGCGTATCTCAAGCCGCTCGACGGCCAGGTCGCGCTGCCGATCCCCGATTTCGACCTCGGCGCGGTCGATCGCGTGACGATCGTCGCATGCGGCACCAGCTTCTATGCCGGCATGGTCGCCAAATACTGGATCGAGAAATTCGCCCGCGTCCCCGTCGACATCGATGTCGCATCCGAATTTCGCTATCGCGACCCGGTGCTCGTGCCCGGCGGCCTGGCGATGTTCATCTCGCAATCGGGCGAGACCGCCGACACGCTCGCGGCGCTGCGCCATTGCCGCGCGAACGACCAAAAAATCGCGGTCGTCGTCAACGTGCCGACCAGCACGATGGCGCGCGAGGCCGACCTGCTGCTGCCGACCAATGCGGGGCCCGAGATCGGCGTCGCCAGCACCAAGGCCTTCACCTGCCAGCTCGCCGTGCTCGCCGCCTTCGCCGCCAACCTGGCGCGCGCCAAGGGTCGGATCGAGCCCGCCGAGGAAGCCGAAATCGTCCGCCACCTCGCCGAAGCGCCCGAGGCGATGAGCCGCGCGCTCGACCATGACGACGATATCGCCGCGATCGCGAGCCTGGTCTCGCCGGCGCGCGACGTCCTTTATCTCGGGCGCGGTCCCGATTATCCGATGGCGCTCGAAGGCGCGCTCAAGCTGAAGGAAATCAGCTACATCCACGCCGAAGGCTATGCCTCGGGCGAAATGAAGCACGGGCCGATCGCGCTGATCGACGATGCCGTGCCGGTGATCGTCATCGCGCCGTCGGGCGACCTGTTCGAAAAGACCGTCAGCAACATGCACGAAGTCGCCGCGCGCGGCGGCAAGGTGATCCTGATTTCGGACGCCGAGGGCCTCGCCAAGGCCGGCGACGATTGCGCCGCGACGATCGAGATGCCGACCTGCCACCCGTTGATCCAGCCGCTCGTCTATGCGGTGCCGGTCCAGCTGCTCGCCTATCACGTCGCCGTCGCCAAGGGCACCGACGTCGACCAGCCGCGCAACCTCGCGAAATCGGTGACGGTCGAATAGCCGCGCTCAGCTGTTGCTATAGGCGACGATCGCAAACTGGTTGGCCCAGCCGGTGGTGACGGCTTGCGACAGTTTTCCCGCTTTGAAGCTGTTGTCGGCCTGGCGTACCCACAGGTCGCAATCGGTGCGGTTGAGCGCCGTGAAGATCGCCTGGAACGCCGCCTGGTTGGCCTGCATGCAGACCATCGCGATCGCCGGATAGGTCGCGTTCCAGGCGGGGCCGAGACCCCTGATCTTGTCGACATCGTCGGTAAAATCGCGGACATGGCGGGCATAGGCGGCGTTGCGCTGGGTTTTCAGTTCGATGAAGATCTGCTGGCCGCGCGCCGGTTGCATGACGAGGTCGCATTTCATGCCGCCCATGACGCCGACGCCGCCGGGCGCGGGGAAGGAACATTCGCGCTGGAAATCCGCCGCCTTGCCGTCGGCGATGATCTGTCGCGCGGCCTCGACCTGCAGCCACGCCTCCCAGCCGCCGCTGATATTGTTGGCGAAGAACGCATGGATGCGCGAACTCGGGCTCGCCAGGTCGCTGGCGATCGCGGTGTTGATGCTGGAGATGAAATCCTGGGCGCGAGCCATGGTCTATTCCTTCGTGTTGCTGTGGTCGGATCGGGCGGTCGTCAAAAGCCGCCGCCGCCCCCGTCGGGTGTGGGCGCGGGCGTGGGCGCCGGCGACGGGGAGGGCGTTCCACCGCCACCGCCGCCACCGCCACCGCCGCCACCGCCGCTGTCGTCACCCGAGATCGACAGGAACTTGTCGGGGAAATATTTCGCGACCCACATCTGGGCGAGCTGCTGCTTGTTGATTTCCTTGAGATAATAAGTGACGGGGACGCCGATATTGCCCGCCAGCGCTTTGTCGACATAATCGTCGAGCGCGGTCATCATCGAATTGATGTCGAGCATCTTGTTCTGGCCATCGTCGATATCGGCGAGGCCGCTCAGCACATTCTTGGTCTGCGCGCCTTCGAGCGCCACCATCTGCCCGCCGGTGCGCGCCGCGGCGGCCGAATCGGCGACGCTCTTCTTGTCCGATTCATTGGCATTGGCGAGCGTGGCGAGTTTTTCCATCATCTTGGCGGGGTCGAAATCCGCGAATTCCTTGACCCCGATCTTCACCGCGTTCGACTTGATCGACGGGATCGATCCCATCACCACCAGCGAAATGTGCGAGGTGATGTTCTGCGTGCTGAGCATGTTCTTGATGTCGTCGGCCATGCTCGAATCGACACCGAATCCGCCCGATTCGTTGACGAACCACCCCGATACCGCGAACTGGCCCTGCATGCTGGCGGCGATGCTTTCCATGTCCTGCGACGTCGTCGTGCTGTTCTTGTTGAGGACGTGGACCATGCCGACGAAGCTCGATCCATAGGTGGCGCCCGAAATGATGCTCAGCGACTTGCCCTGCTTGATCGCCTGTTCCGACTGTTCGGACACCTTGACGATATCCTCGGGCTTGGTCGGGTCGAAGCCGTCGTCGGGATAGAGCGCGTTCCAGCTGCGGATCGCCTTGTCGACGTCGAGGATCAGCGGCGCGAGCAGCACCGCGTCCTTGTGCGTACAGCCGACCGAGACGACCAGCGTACCGCTGATGTCGTGGTTCTGCATCTGCTGGTTGACCTGCTCGGTCGCCGATCCCGTCGCCTGCGCCGAATAGCTGTCGCCCAGAAAATCGGTCGAGTTCGACACGAATCCCGCGACGCTGGCGACATGGTCCTGCGACCCCTGGACGTTCTTGTCGAACGAGAAATACTGCACGTTCATCTTCAGGCTGTCGGCCGACAGCGGCATTTTCTTGATCTGCGTGCGATTGTAATCGACCGGGCTTTCGACATCCTGGCTGATCTTGCGCAAGCCCGCCTTGGCGGCGGTGATCTTGTCCTCGGCGCTCAGCGTCTGCGACGCATATTCGGTCGCCGCCTGCGTGATGCGCTGGTTCACCTTGGCGATTTCGGTCGTCACGTCGGTGGGATCGACGTTGAGGTTGAGCAGCTCCTGGACCGTCATGTCGAGGCTGCGGCGCATCGCGATCAAGTCGTTGAGCTGGTCCTCCGCGGCATCGACCGGCGCCTGCGCGTCGGCAATCTGGTTGAGACCCGCGAAATAGTCGGTGGTCACATGATTGCCGAGGGCAAGACGGGCATCATAGGGGATCGACGTTGGCATGGGGCACGACCTCTCTCATGGTCGCGACCCGACGGATCGCGACGCGGTTGCACGATGGCGTCGCCGATGGCGGCGAGCGTTTGGGCTGGGTGACGATATTCGTATCGGAGTGCGGACCGGACAGGCCGTTGGCTGCCTGTCCAACCCGGCAAGGCTTACGAACGATCGGATTTCATGGCAATCGCCCGGCGGCGCGAGTTTCAGCCATTTTGGTTTGTAGCAGAAGGACTTATCGTCGCGCGGCCAGGTGCTGACGATACCCGGCGGGCCGTTTTCCGCGCTGCCTTAGGCCGATTGCCGCGCGATGCGGCGCTGCCGAAACGGACCGGCATTTCAACCGTCGCGTTCCATCGTCTGCGCATGGCGTGCTCGGCAGCGCGCCGGCGGGGTTCAATGCCGGCGCCGGCGGTGCCAGAGTCGGCCGTCGATCGCCGACAGCCCGACCGCGATCAGCATCATGCCGGCGATGTCGGTCATCGCCAATCGCTCGCCGAGGATCGTCACGCCGAGCAGGATCGCCGAGACCGGAATCAGGAAGGTGACGAGCGACAGGTTGGTCGCGCCCGGCGAACGGGGGATCGGCAGGCGCCGCAGCGCGATGAACCCCCATAATGCGACGGCCGCGACGGGGGCGCGCAAGGCGACGTTGGTAAACGGCGGCAAGGCGCGCACGGCGATCGCGACGAAAAAGAACGAGCCGCTCCACAGGATCGACAGCGCGACCAGCATCGCCCCGTCGCGCAGCCCCATCTTGCTCGAAATACCCTGACCCATCCTCGCCCCCGATACGCCTGCGGGGGGCGCGATAGGACGAACCGTCGCGACCGCCATCCCGAAGGTTGCGGTCAAAGCGACATGGCGTCAGCCCGACGACCCCTCGTCGCAACCCGGCACGAAGGCGATATCGTCGATGCGCCAGTCGTCGCGTATGTCGGGCAGCGGCGCCCGCGCGTCTTCGGGGCGCGCACCGTGGACCTCGAGCTTGATGAAACGCCCGGTCTCGCGCGTGCGGATCGTCGCGTCGGGATAGGCGATGCGATAATGACCCGCGAGCTCGGCGGCATGCTGCGATATCGCGTCGCCGCCCAGTTCGCGCGGGGCGCCGTCGACCAGTTCCGCCGCGGCGGTGCGCAGCCCCTTGATGCCGTCGGCGAGGATCGAGAACGAGATGATCGCGGCCGCGGCGGCGTCGGCCCACCAATAGCCCAGGCCGAGGCCGACGATCCCGGCGATGCCCGTCGCGCCCGTCTGCCAATCGGCTTTCTGCATCATCGCGTCGGTGTGCAGCACCTTGTCGCGGATGCGCCGCGCCACCGGCAGCTTCATGCGGCCGAGAATGACGGGCGGGACGATCGAATAGGCAAGCGCGCCGATCATCAGCCAGCCCGACCAGATCCCCGGTTCGATCCCGAACGGATGGACCGCGCCAAGCGGCGGATGTTCGGCCTTGAGCAGCGTCATCGCGCTTTCGTAGAGCAGGAACGCGCCGACGCTGGCGAGCGCGGTCGCCGCGATCAAAAAGGCGAGGCTCTGCGCGCGGTGAAAGCCGTAGGGAAAGCGCGCATCGGGCGCCTTCTTCTCGAAATGCGCGGCGACCAGCCAGACGATCGCCGGGACCAGCGACAGCAGGTCCTCGAAGATCGCGCTCTTCATCGCCTGGCTCGATCCCATCGCGTAATACATGATTGCGACGATCGAGCCGATCCACGCCAGCGTCCAGATTTCGAGCCGCCGTGCCTTGCGCCAGTCGGCGCGGATCGCATCGGGCAGCGCGTTCATGGTGCGGGCGCGATGCGGCCGGTGAGCCGGTCGACCGTCATCGCCCAGCGGTTTTCGCCGTTACGCGTGACGATGCGCCAGGCCGGCTCCTTGCCCGAGGGCGGCTCCGCGCCGATCGCGCGCGAAAGATGCACCTCCTTTTGCCATGGCGACTGCTTGGCGAACTTGCCGATCGCGAGATCGATCTCGCCCTCTGCCAGCGCCGCCAGCGTCGCTTCGGCGGTTCCGGTTTCGAGCCGATAGGCCATGCCCAGCTCGCTGCCGGCACGGTCGGCGATGGCGCGCGCCCGGGCCTGCTCGACCGGCGCCGCGACGATGCCGACGATCATCGTGTCGCCGTCGCGCAGACGCTGTTCGGTGCCTTCGATGTCGGCGGGGACAGGGCCGCAAGCGCTCAGCGCCGCGGCGAGGCTGATAAGGATCGCGGCAGGTCGACGAGGCACCATGACGTCGGCGAGTTTTCCCGCTGCCGCGCCCGGCGTCAAGCACAACCGGCACGCGGGCGCATAACGCAAGACGGCCCCGGATTGCGCCGGGGCCGTCTCGTCCGTCATCGGCGCGGCGCTAGTCCTGCTTGACCGCGACGCGGTCCCAGAAGCGCAGCTCGCCGCACTGGTCGATGAACGATTTGGCATCGTCGCCGCCGCCGAGCTTGGCGACGCCCTTGTCGAGCTTGCCGTCGATCCCGACCGCCTTGAAGATCGCCATGACCTCCTCGCTATAGGCGATGAACTTGGCATGCGCGAAGGCATCGCTGACGAAGTCCTGCGTCGGCTTGTCGTCGGCGTAATTTTTTGCCGCCTTCTCGCCCATCACCAGCGCGACCGCGTCGAAGACGACCGACGGGCCGCCGTCAATCTTCTCATCGGCCTGCATCGTCTTGCCGTCGGACAGCTTGGCGCCGCCGACATGCGGGGCGATGATCGCGACGGTCGCACCGGCGTCCTCGGCGGCCGTCTTGAGCGATTTCACCAGCCTGGCATCGCCGCCCTCGGCGATATAGATGCCGAGCTTGCGGCCGGCGAAGCTGTCCGGTCCGTTCTTGAGGATGCTCAGCGCGTCCGAGGGCTTGAGGTCGGTGATCGGTTCGCGCACGGCCTTCTGCTTGGCGGGCAGCTTGTCCATGCCGAGACCGTCGGCGACCTGCTGCGCGAGATCGCCGTCGATGTTGCGCAGATGGCCGACCATGCGTTCGCGGATCTCGAGCCGCTCGACCTTCGAAAGCTCGAAGGTGATCGCGTCCTGGACATGCGTCTGCTCGATTTCGGTCTGGCTGATGTAGAACTGCCGCGCCTGGCTGTAGTGATCGCCGAACAGTTCGCTGCGCACGCGCTGCTTCTTGCCCTCGATCGGCTCGTCATAGCTCTTGAACCCGGTCTCGGGATTTTCGCGCGGGCCGGCATCCTCGCCGGTGTCGCCGCCCCAGCTGTTGGGTTCGTAATTGGCGCGACCCTTGGGATTGGTCATCGCCATATGGCCGTCCTGCTGGAAATGGCGGACCGGGCATTTGGGCGCGTTGATCGGGATATGCGTGAAATTGGGTCCGCCGAGCCGCTTGAGCTGGGTATCGAGATAGCTGAAATTGCGGCCCTGGAGCAGCGGGTCGTTGGTGAAGTCGATGCCCGGGACGATGTTCTGCGTGCAAAAGGCGACCTGCTCGGTCTCGGCGAAGAAATTGTCGACATTGGCATCGAGCGTCATCGTGCCGATGATGCGGACGGGAACGTCCTCTTCGGGGATCAGCTTGGTCGGATCGAGGATGTCGAAGGCGAAATTGTCGGCGAAGTCGTCGTCGAACACCTGGATGCCCAGGTCCCATTGCGGGAAATCGCCGGCGTCGATCGCATCCCACATGTCGCGGCGATGGAAATCGGGGTCCATGCCGTTGATCTTGAGCGCCTCATTCCAAATCACCGACTGCAGGCCCTGTTTGGGCTTCCAGTGGAATTTGACGAACTTGCTCTCGCCCTCGGCGTTGATCAGCCGGAAGGTGTGGACGCCGAAGCCTTCCATGAAGCGCAGCGACCGCGGGATCGCGCGGTCGCTCATCACCCACATCAGCATGTGCATGGTCTCGGGGCTCAGCGTGGCGAAGTCCCAGAAATTGTCGTGCGCCGACTGCGCCTGCGGGAAGCCGCGATCGGGGGCGGGCTTGACGCTATGGATGAGGTCGGGGAACTTGATCGCGTCCTGGATGAAGAAGACCGGGATGTTGTTGCCGACGAGGTCCCAATTGCCTTCGCTGGTGTAGAACTTGGTCGCGAAGCCGCGGACGTCGCGGGCGACATCGGGCGAACCCTTCGAGCCGGCGACGGTCGAGAAGCGCGTGAAGGTCGGCACCTTTTCTCCGACCCGGTTGAAGATCGCGGCGTGCGACAGTTCGGGAATCGCCTCCTTCAGTTCGAAATGGCCGTGCACGCCATAGCCGCGGGCATGGACGACGCGTTCGGGAATGCGTTCGTGATCGAAGTGGAAGATCTTCTCGCGCATGATCTGGTCTTCGAGCAGGCCGGGGCCGCGCGCATGCGCCTTGAGCGAGTTCTGGTCGTCGGCGATGGCGACGCCCTGCGCGGTCGTCATCGTGTCGTCGGGTCCGGCGGCGCTCTGGTGCGGGGCGCCGCCCTGGTCGAGCGTGGTTTTGGGGGATGCGTCGAGCTTGGGGGATTTGGCGGCCATGATTGCTCCAGTGCGAATCGAGGAATTTCGTTTGCGCGTAAGTCGTTACGCCTATCACAGCGGCATCGCACCGACGCCATCAATTCATCGATCAGTCTGACCGTCGCGGCCATCGTTCGCACCCGTGTTGTCCTGCCGCCGCGCCCCCGCTATAGGCGGCGCGAAATCGTTTCGGCGCCCCGGAATCGGGACGTTGCGACCCTGCCATCCGGCCCGAAAGGTACTCCGTCCATGTCGATCCCTGCGCTGATGCCCGTTTATCCCCGCTGCGATTTCCGCCCGGTCAAGGGCGAGGGCGCCTATCTGGTCAGCGAGGACGGCCGCCGCGCGCTCGATTTCGCCAGCGGCATCGCGGTCAACCTGCTCGGCCACGGCCATCCGCATCTGACCAGGGCGATCCAGGACCAGGCGGCGACGCTGATGCACGTCAGCAACATGTACGGCAGCCCGCAGGGCGAGCGCCTCGCGCAGCGGCTGGTCGACGCCAGCTTCGCCGACACCGTCTTCTTTACCAATTCGGGCGCCGAGGCGGTCGAATGCGCGATCAAGACCGCGCGCCGCTATCATCATGTGGACGGCAATCCGCAGCGCAAGACGATCATCACCTTCAACAACGCCTTTCACGGCCGCACGATGGCGACGATCAGCGCGACCAACCAGGAAAAGCTGCGCGACGGGTTCGAACCGCTGCTGCCGGGCTTCGCCTATGCGCCGTTCGACGATCTCGACGCGGCGCGCGCGCTGGTCGACGATCACACCGCCGGCTTCCTCGTCGAACCGATCCAGGGCGAGGGCGGGATCCGCCCGGCAAGCCCGGAGTTCCTGAAAGGACTGCGCGATATCTGCGACGAGCACGGCCTGCTGCTGATCCTCGACGAGGTCCAGTGCGGCGTCGCCCGCACCGGCAAGCTCTACGCGCACGAACATTACGGCGTCACGCCCGACATCCTCGCCAGCGCCAAGGGCATCGGCGGCGGCTTCCCGCTCGGCGCGTGCCTCGCCACCGAGGACGCCGCCAAGGGCATGACATTCGGCACACACGGCTCAACCTACGGCGGCAATCCGCTGGCGATGGCCGCCGGCGGCGCGGTGCTCGACGTCATCCTCGAGGACGGCTTCATGGACCAGGTCGCCGCGACCGGCGAACGGCTGCGCGGCGCGCTCGAACAGATGATCCCCAATCACGACGCGCTGTTCGATCAGGTGCGCGGCAAGGGGCTGATGCTCGGCCTCAAGATGAAGGTCGAAAGCCGTCCCTTCGTCGCCCATTTGCGCGACCATCACGGACTGCTGACGGTGGCCGCGGGCGACAATGTCGTGCGCATCCTGCCGCCGCTCAATATCGACCAGTCGCATATCGACGAATGCATCGAGAAACTGTCGGCGGGCGCGCGCAGCTACGATTACGAGGGCAAGCCGATGGGCGAGCCGCCGCGCGCCAAGTGAGCGTCGCCGACCCAAACGGCGCGGCCGAGGGGACGTTCAGCGACCAGCCGCTGGTCGTGACGATTCCCGCACGCCATGCGCGCGGGCGGATCGTGCGGCTCGGCCCGGTGCTCGATTCCGTGCTCTCGGCGCACGACTATCCCGAACCGATCGCAAGGCTGCTCGCCGAGGCGCTGGTGCTGACCGCCTTGCTCGGCTCGACGCTCAAACAGGCGGGCGGCCAGCTGACGCTGCAGGCGCAGACCGAAAACGGCATCGTCGACCTCTTGGTGTGCGACTATCGCGACGGCGAGCTGCGCGGCTATGTCAAATTCGACCTCGAACGTTTCGCCGAAGTTCCCGCCGATCCGTCGCTGTTCGCGCTGTTCGGCAAGGGCTATCTTGCCGTCACCTTCGACCGGTCGGCGCACGACGGCGTCGACGGCGAACGCTATCAGGGGATCGTCCCGCTCGACGGCGACAGCATCGCCGAAGCGGCGCAGAACTATCTCGTCCAGTCCGAACAGATCCCGAGCCTGGTGCGGATCGTCGCCGATTGCGCGAATGCCGGCGGCAGCATCGCCGGCGGCATATTGATCCAGCATTTGCCCGAGGGCGAGGACGGGCGCGAGCGCATCCATACCCGGCTCGACCACCCCGAATGGGACCATGTCCGCGCGCTCGCCGAGACGATCAAGCCCGACGAACTGCTCGATCCCGCGCTCAGCCTCGAAGAGATCGCCTGGCGTCTGTTCCACGAGGACGAGGTGCGCGTGCTGACCGGCGACGTGCTGGTTCGCGGCTGCCGGTGCGATCCCGACTATCTCGCCGGCGTGCTCGCGCGCTTTCCCGAAGACGAACGCCGCGAAATGGCCGACGACGACGGCATCATCGCCGTCGACTGCGCGTTTTGCGCCAAGGTTTTTTCGATACCCGCACACTAGGCGGCACGAACGCCCCGATCGCTAACCGCAATTGTCATTACCCGCCTCCTCGCCAAGCGTGATATATATCCCGTATTGCGACGAACCTGGGAGTGGCACCAATGACGCGCAGCGCACGGTGGGCGATCAAGACGGCGATGGCGACCGCGATGCTGGCGCTCGCCTGGCCGGCGCCCGCTTTCGCCCCCGACCTGTTGCTGCTGGGGCGAATCGAAAAGGGCAATTGGGCGCTCAGGCCCGCGCGCGACGGCGCCGTGCGCAACATTTGCGTGCGCAGCGGCGGCGAACTGCTGTCGCTGCGCCATCGCGGGCCCGGTTGTGCGCGCTACGTCATCGAAAACCGCGCCGGCGAACTGACCGTGCACATGACCTGCGGCAAGGCCGGCCATGTCCGCACCACGCTGCGTTATGAAACACCGCGCCTGATCCAGCTCGATACCCAGGGACTCGACGGAACCGCGCCATTTTCCGAAAGCTACGAGGCGCGCCGGACCGGCGGCTGCGGCTGAACGCGCGCCGACCGGCTTGCCGAGCGCGGCTGCCGGCGCTAGCGCGCCCCCGATGACGCGACTCGACGACAATCTGGCGGTGGTGCTGCTTTCGGGCGGGCTCGATTCGATGGTGTGCGCCGGGCTGGCGCGCGCGGCGGGGCGCGACGTGCTCGCGCTGACGATCGATTACAACCAGCGCCATCGCATCGAACTCGACAGCGCGCGCGCCATTGCCGCGCATGTCGGCGCGCTGCGCCATGTCGTCCTGCCGCTCGATCTCAGCGCGTTCGGCGGATCGGCGCTGACCGCCGATATCGCGGTACCCAAGACCGGCGTCGGGACCGATATTCCCGTGACCTACGTCCCCGCGCGCAACACGGTGTTCCTGTCGCTGTGCCTCGCCTGGGCCGAAGCCGCGGGCGCGCGCGAAATCCATATCGGCGTCAACAGCATGGATTATTCGGGCTATCCCGACTGCCGCCCCGAATTCATCGCCGCGTTCGAAAATCTCGCCGCGCTCGCCACTGCGGTCGGCGACGGCGGCCAGCGCTTCGACATCGTCGCGCCGCTGCAGTTCATGACCAAGGCCGATATCGCTGCCGAGGCGAATCGGCTCGGCCTCGACCCGGCGATGAGCTGGTCGTGCTACGATCCCACCGACGACGGCAAGCATTGCGGGCGCTGCGACAGCTGCCGCCTCAGGCGCGCGGGCTTTGCCGAGGCGGGCCTGGTCGACCCGACGGTCTATGCCGCGGACGCCGACTGACATGGCCTATGCGGTCAAGGAGCTGTTCCTGACGTTGCAGGGCGAGGGGGTTCGCGCCGGGCGCCGCGCGGTGTTCTGCCGCTTTGCCGGCTGCAATCTGTGGTCGGGACGCGAACGCGACCGCGCCGGCGCGATCTGCCGGTTCTGCGATACCGATTTCGTCGGCACCGACGGCGATGGCGGCGGCAAGTTCGCCCACGCCGATGCGCTCGCCGATGCCATCGCCGCTAGCTGGGGGCCCGGCGGCGATCTGCGCTATGTCGTGATGACGGGCGGCGAACCGATGCTGCAGGTCGACGACGCGCTGATCGCCGCGCTCCACGCGCGCGGGTTCGAAATCGCGATCGAAACCAACGGCACCTTGCCGGTCCCGCGCAGCATCGACTGGATCTGCGTCAGCCCCAAGGCGGGCAGCGAAACGGTGCAGCGATCGGGCGACGAGCTGAAGCTCGTCTGGCCGCAGCCGGGCAGCGACATCGACGCGATGGCGGGCTGGGACTTCGACAACCGCCTGGTCCAGCCGCTCGACGACGCCGACGGCGCCGCCAACATGCGCGCCTGTATCGACCTGGTCATCGCGCGGCCCGACTGGCGCCTGTCGCTGCAGACGCACAAGCTGCTCGGCATTCGTTAAGCGGTCCCCGCGCCTTGCGGCTCAGCCGCCCGAAGGACGGTCAGTAATATGTCAGGCCGCGCGGCTGCGCCTTGGCCTGGGCAAAGGCCTTGCGACATTTCTTGGTCAGCTGGTTGCGGCGATCCCAGCAAGCGTCGCTGAAACTCGGCAGGGTCAGCGGCATCCACAACGGGCTGTGAACGACGCGCAGCTGGTCGCCGCGATAGATCAGGCTGTTGCGCATTTCGCGCATCCGCAGGCGCGCGAAATTGGCAAGGCTGCCGCGCGGCACGGCCAGCGCCGCGGCACCGACTTTGCTCGCGGTCTGGCAGAAGGTGTATTGCGCGTTGACCGTCGCGAAATAATTGTAAAGCCGCGTGCGATAGGTGTCGTACGCCGATTGCCAGCCTTTGCCGCCGGTGCGTTTGAAATAAGATTCGACGGTGCGATAACCCGAAACGAATTCGCTTTCGTGGCGCGTGAGCGTGCCGTTGTAATTTTCTACCGCCAGCAGCATCGGTTCGAACTGGCACTGCAGCGCGGCGGTGTTGAGGCCGGTGCGCAATGCCAGGACCAACGCGGCCGACTGTTCCTCGGGCGTCGCGCCGGGCAGGGGAATGCCGACATCGGTTTCGGCGCCGGTCAGTGGCGCCCCCCGATTGTCGGGCGAAATCCAGAAAAACTGCGCCTGCGCCGGCGTCGCCGCCATGAAAAACAGCGCGGCGATCAAGCCCGCTATGGCTTTCGGCCGGATGGAATAATGGGTCATTGTACGCTGTCATCCTCATTGGCGGGGACGGCTTTGTCGCCGTCCGCCTGATTGTCCGGTGTCGCCTTGTCGCCTTCGTTGCCGCCGATGCCGGGGGCCGCGACCGCCTGGCTGTTGTCGCTGGCGTCGCTGCCATCATAGGTGTCGAGCGGCATCAGGCTGTCGCTGATCGTCCCCTCGGGAACCTCGACCGCGTTCATCGTGACGCTCGATTTGGCGTCCTCGTCGGCCGCCTTGTCGCCGCACGCCGCGAGCGCCAGCGATCCCGCGATGGCCAAGGCTGGCGCGGCTTTAAGCCTGATCGTCACGTCGTGCGCTCCTGCATTTTCATCGTCGATGGGTCGGCTGTGCCAGAGTAGAGCGTAATCAGCGATGAACAAGAGAATTTGTGACGATTCCAAGGCGTTTGCGGAGCGCTTCGTCGAATTCGCCCATCGTCGCGGCACTGCCCAGCGCGGCGAGGCTGGTGACGCCGTGTTCGGATATGCCGCACGGGACGATGCCGCCGAAATGCCCGAGGTCGGGAGCGATGTTGACCGACAGGCCGTGCAGCGTCACCCAGCGCCGCACGCGCACGCCGATCGCGCCGATCTTCGCCTCGCTGCCATCGGCGAGCCGCGTCCAGATGCCGATCCGGTCGGGGACCGCGAAGGCGGTCACGCCGAAATCGCCCAGCGTCGCGATCACCCAGCTTTCGAGGGCGTGGACGAACGCGCGGATGTCGCGCCCGCGCGTCGCCAGGTCGAGCTGGACGTACGCGACGCGCTGGCCGGGCCCGTGATAGGTGTATTTGCCGCCGCGTCCCGCCGCATAGACCGGAAAGGCGGGATTTCTGAGGTCGCTCTCGGCGGCGCTCGTCCCGGCGGTGTACAGCGGCGGATGCTCGATCAGCCAGATGCGCTCGGGGGCGGTGCCGGCATGGATCGCGGCGGCGCGCGCCTCCATCTCGGCCAGCGCCTCGGGATAAGACGTCAGCCCGGGCGTTACGGTCCATTCGGGCAGGGATGGCGGGCGCTGCGGCGGCATTTTCGGGGCTGTGCCCATCGCGACGACGATCTGCAAGCGCAATGGCTGGACAGGTCCGGCCTGGGGCGCCATGATGCCGCGCAAATCAGGGGTCTGGGAGCGAGAATGACCAAGTTCGACATGAGTGCGGCATGGGCCGACGCCACCGCGATGCTGGCGGCGAACAAGGAGGCGGTGCTGGTGCTGGGCGGATTGCTGATCGCCGTTCCATATGCCGGTTTGTTCGTCATGATCTCCCAGTCGGGGCTGCTCGAGCAATTCCGGCAGGACATGGCGATGGCCGAAGTCCTGGGGCTGCTCGGGCCGGTCCTGTGGGTCGCGCTGGCAGTCTACCTCGTCACCCAGGTCGGTTCGCTCGCGATCACGCGACTGCTGCTCGCCCAGGGTGGGACGACGGTCGGCGAAGCGCTGCGCTTCAGCGTCGCCTTCGTGCTCGTCGCGATCGCGGCGCAGCTGATCGTTACGGTGATCCTGCAACTGTTGCAGCTCGGCGCCGACGCCTTGTTCGCCGGCAGCGCGGGCATCGCGGCGATCGTCGGCCTGGCGATCACGATCGCCTCGCTCTACATCAACAGCGGCCGGCTGCTGACCGTCGTGCCGATCATCGCCGCGCAACGCATCGCCAATCCGATCGCCGCCTTGCGCGACAGCTGGGCGCTGACGCGAGGCAATGGCTGGCGCATCGCGCTGTTCTTCTTCCTGACGATCCTGCTGCTCGTGATTGCCGCCGGGCTCGTCCTGCTGCTGCTGGCGCTGGTGCTGTTCGCGCTGCCGACCGAGGCGGGCGGGCCGCTGCTGTGGATTCCGGCCGGCTTCATCCTGGCCTGCGTATCGGTTGTCGCGGTCGCGATTGCCGCTGCGGTTTACCGCCAGCTGGGCGGCGCGGACGCCGCCTTGGCCGATGAATTTTCCTGACCGGATCGGTGATGCCGACGACTGTTTTTCGCTAACTTCACTATAGGGGGCAATGATGAATCGGTTTTCCATTGGGCGGGCGTTTTCGGAAACCTTCGCCTTTCTCGGCAACAACTGGCTGTCGATGCTGTTGTGGATCGGTGGCGCGGTATTGCTGATCGCGCTGCTGTTCGGCGTTATGGTCGGGGGAAATCTGCTCGCGCTGGGTACCGGCGACCCCAACGATCCGACCGCAGTTTTCGCGATGTTCGGCCGGCTGATGCTGTTCGCCGCGATTGCCATGGTCATCGTTTATGGCGTCGGCATGATCATCTGGCGCAACGGGCTCGCGCCCGACGCGTCGAGCGGGGATATCGGCTGGGCCCTGCTCGCCGGCAGCCTCTACGCGCTGGCGATGTTCGTCATCATGATCGCGGTCTACGTGCTGTTGTCGGTCGTCATCGGCATAGTGTTCGTCGCCGTCGGCGTGGGCGCGGGGAATCTGTTTGCGCTCGATCGCGCGCCGCAGGGCATGAGCGGCGGCATCATCGCTGCGATGATCGCGGGCTATCTCGTCGTCGTCGTCGCCCTGTTGTGGTTCCAGGGCCGCCTGATGGTGGCCGGGCCGACGATGGCCGATCGTCGCATGACCAATCCGTTCGCCGCCATCGCCCAATCGTGGCGGATGACCGGACCGGTGCAATGGCGCCTACTGGGCTTCCTCATCGTCTTTTCGATCGCGACCTATGCCGTGGTCTTCGTTCTCATGATCATCGGCCGCACGCTCGTCAGTGTGCTGACGAGCGACGTCACGGCGAATATCGCGTTTTTCGTCGTCTTCGCGCTGGCGGTTTATCTGCCGATGCTCCTGCTGTGGCTGTCGATGCCGGCGGGCGTCTATCGTGCGCTGGGCGGCGACGACGACAGCGCCGAGGTTTTCGCCTGACGCACGCGGCGAGGCGATGATCGGCACCTGCGGCGCGGAGTCGCGCGGCAGGTGGCCGGCGATCCGGGGATCGGGGGCGATTTCGACGCTGCGGGCGAACGGGGTGAAGCCGCTCGCGATATAGAACCGCAGCGCGCCGGGATGGTCGAGCGTGCAGCTGTGCAGCCAGACGCGATCGATTCCCGGGCGCCAGGCGCGGCGCAGCGCCTCGGCCATCAGCCAGCGGCCATGGCCCTGTCCGGTCAGCCGTCGAACCAGCCCGACGAACGCCAGTTCGCATGTGCCGATCGTGCGAAAATCGAGCTCGAGCATGCCCGCCTTTGCACCGCTGTCATCGATCACGGCGAATATCTCGACCGCGTCGTCGGCGACGATTTCGGCAAGCGCGCAATCGCTCAGGGCGAGGCGCGAAAACCACAGCCAGTCGGCGCCGACGAGGCGGAACAGCGCGCGATAGGTGGCGAGGTCGGGCGAACCGAGCCGTTCGAGGCGGAGCGGCGAGGGCGGCGGCGGAGCGCGATCGGGCGCCGCCGTCATCTCGAGCGCGGTGACGATGCTCGCAACATGCCCCGGCGGCACCGCGGTCTCGCTCACTCCCAGATCGCCTCGGGCGGCAGGCTCATCAGGATCGCGTCGATATTGCCGCCGGTCTTAAGGCCGAACAGCGTCCCGCGATCGTAGACCAGGTTGAATTCGGCATAGCGGCCGCGCCAGATCAGCTGCGCGCGTTTTTCCTCGGCGGTGAACGCCTGTCCCATGCGCTTGCGCACGATCGCCGGATAGGCGTCGAGAAACGCCTCGCCGACCGCCTGGGTAAAGGCGAAATTGCGCTCGAACGCGGCATCGTCGGCGCATTCGAGATGGTCGTAGAATATGCCGCCGACGCCGCGCTCGACGCCGCGATGCGGGATGTAGAAATACTCCTTCGCCCATTTGGCGTAGCGATCGTAGACATCGGGTCCGTACGGCACGCACGCCGCGCGCAGCCGCGCGTGAAAGGCGGCGGTGTCGTCCTCGTAAGGAATCGGCGGGTTGAGGTCGGCGCCGCCGCCGAACCAGCGCTTGGTCGTGGCGAGGAAGCGCGTGTTCATGTGGACGGCGGGAACGTGCGGATTGGCCATGTGCGCGACGAGGCTTATGCCGGTCGCGAAAAAGCGCGGATCCTCCCCGGCGCCGTTGATGCTCGCGGCGAATTCGGGGGCGAATTCGCCGCCGACGGTCGACACGTTCACGCCGACCTTTTCGAAGACCTTGCCCTTCATGACGCCGCGCACGCCGCCGCCGCCGTCGCCGGGTGCGATGCCCTCCGCCTCGCGGTCCCACGCGGCGTAGTCGAACGCGGCATCGCTGCCGACCTCGCGTTCGATGCTTTCGAATTCGGCGCAGATCCTGTCGCGCAGCGATTCGAACCAGCTGCGTGCCTGGGCCTGTTGCGGGTCGAGCGTGAGCGTCACTGTGGCAATCCTCCGGTCTGGCGAAGCGCTTCGGCGAGCGCGATGCCAGCGGCAACGCCGACATTCAAGGACCGCATGCCCGCCGCCATCGGGATGCGCGCCTGCAAACACGCGGCGTCGTGGACGTCGGCCGGCACGCCCGCGCCCTCCGATCCCATCATCAAAATGTCGCCTTGCGCAAACGCCGTCAGGTAGAGCGATTCGCCGCTTTGCGTCGTCAGCAGCACGATCCGGCGCTGCGCCTCGTCGGCCCAGCTGCGAAATGTCGGCCAGTCGGCATGGCGCACGACGCTCACCGCGTCGGCATAATCCATCGCGGTGCGGCGAAAGCCGTGCATCGAGAACGGAAAGCCGCACGGTTCGATGATGTGCACGCGCGCGCCGAAGCACGCGGCGGTGCGTAGCATCGCGCCGACATTGCCGGCGATGTCGGGTTGGTAGAGCGCGATATCCATGGCGTGTCCCATAACGCCTCGGCAATTGTTGCGCGAGGGGGGAGGTGGCAGCGCAAAGCCGGCAAATTGCCAGTTGGCAACGGCGGGTGCGGTCGCTATCACGCGGCCAAACCACCGCAGGGGGCGGTTGAATCGTGGCGCAATGCGCGATTGTCCGGTTTCCCCCTTCCGGCGGGACAGAACATATCTCCCAAGGCAAGGGCCCTTTCATGACCGAAGCTGTTTCCGAGGACGAGGGCGCTGTACCCGATGTACGTCGCCGCGACTTCCTGAACATCGCCGCCGTCACCTTCGCCGGCGTCGGCGCGGGCGCGGTGGTCATCCCGCTCGTCAACCAGATGAACCCGAGCGCCGACGTCCTTGCCGAAGCGTCGATCGACGTCGATATCTCAGCGATCGAGAGCGGCCAGTCGATCAAGACGAGCTGGCGCAAGCAGCCGGTCTTCATCCGCAACCTGACCGCCAAGGAAATCGCCGAGGCCAACAAGGTGCCGATGAGCGAGCTGCGCGATCCCGAAACGCTCGCCGACCGGACCAAGCCCGGCAAGGAAAACTGGCTGGTGACGCTGGGCGTGTGCACCCATTTGGGCTGCGTCCCGCTGGGCGCCGCCGAGGGCGAGGACAAGGGCCCCTATGGCGGCTATTTCTGCCCGTGCCACGGTTCGGCCTACGACACCGCGGCGCGCATCCGCAAGGGACCGGCGCCGCTCAACCTGGTGGTGCCGCCGTATGAATTCGGTACCGACACCAAAGTGACGATCGGCTGAGGAGCTAGCACGCGATGAGTTTCCCCTGGGCTGAAGAGTATAAGCCGAAATCGGCGATGATGCAGTGGATGGACGATCGTCTGCCGCTGCCGCGCCTGGTCTATGGCGCGATCGGGGCCGGCTATCCGGTGCCGCGCAACCTCAATTACTTCTGGAACTTCGGCGTCCTCGCCGGGCTCGCGCTGACGATCCAGATCGTCACCGGCATTGTCCTGTCGATGCACTATGCCGCCAATGCCGACATCGCCTTCGCCAGCGTCGAGCACATCATGCGCGACGTCAATTCGGGCTGGATGCTGCGCTACATGCACATGAACGGCGCCAGCTTCTTCTTCATCGTCGTCTATATCCACATGTTCCGCGGCCTCTATTACGGGTCGTACAAGGCGCCGCGCGAGATGGTATGGCTGCTCGGCGTCGTCATCTTCCTGCTGATGATGGCGACCGGCTTCATGGGCTATGTCCTGCCCTGGGGTCAGATGAGCTTCTGGGGGGCGCAAGTCATCACCGGCTTCTTCAGCGCGATCCCGCTCGTCGGCGAGCCGATCCGCGAGCTGCTGCTCGGCGGGTTCGCGCCCGACAATGCCGCGCTCAACCGTTTCTTCTCGCTGCACTATCTGCTGCCGTTCGTGATCGCGGGGGTCATCATCCTCCACATCTGGGCGCTGCATATCCCGGGATCGAACAACCCCACCGGGGTCGAGGTGAAGACCGAGAGCGATACCGTCCCGTTCCATCCTTATTATACCGCCAAGGACGGCTTCGGCGTCGGCATCTTCCTGATCGCGTTCGTTGTCATGACGTTCTTCGCGCCCAACTTCCTCGGCCATCCGGACAATTACATTCCGGCCAATCCGCTGTCGACGCCGGCGCACATCGTGCCCGAATGGTATTATCTGCCGTTTTACGCGATCCTCAAATCGTTCACCGGCAACTTCCTGTGGATCGACGCCAAGCTGTGGGGCGTGATCGCGATGTTCGCATCGATCCTGATCCTGTTCTTCCTGCCCTGGCTCGACAATTCGCCGGTCCGCTCGGCGAAATACCGTCCGACCTACCGCATGTTCTTCTGGATCCTCGTCGCCGACGTGCTGGTGCTGGGCTATCTCGGCCAGGCGCATGTGACGAGCTGGGTCGTGCTCATGAGCCAGATCTGCACGATGTACTATTTCGCGCATTTCCTCATCATCGTGCCGATCGTGTCGCGGATCGAAAAGACGCTGCCGATGCCGAATTCGATCACCGAAGCGGTGCTGTCGGGAGAGGCTGACGAGGCCCGTCCGATCGGCGTCGCACCGACCAATCCCGCGCATCCCGACCCCGTAAAGGCCTGACAGGAGCTTATTCGATCATGGTCCGCATTCTCGCCTTTTTCGTCGGTCTCGGCTTCGTCGCCGCGCTGATCTTCTCGATCATCGTGACGCCCTTCGCGTCGACCGAGGAGTCGGTCACCGAAGAGTTCCACAAGCAACCCAAGACGCTCGCGCTGGCGAGCGACGGTCCGTTCGGGCGTTACGACAAGCAGCAGCTCCAGCGCGGCATGCAGGTGTACAACGAGGTCTGCTCGGCGTGCCACTCGCTCAACCTCGTCAATTTCTACAGCCTCGAGGGGCTCGGCTACAACGAAGCCCAGATCAAGGCCTATGCGGCGTCGCATGAAGTGCCCGGGCTCGATCCCGACACCGGCGAGCCGACGACGCGCCCCGGCCTGCCGTCGGATCATTTCCCCGCGCCCTATGCGAACGAGATCGCCGCGCGTTCGGCCAACAACAACGCGCTGCCGCCCGATCTGTCGCTGATCACCAAGGCGCGCGAGGGCGGGGCCCCCTATGTCTATTCGCTGCTGACGGGCTATACCGCGGTTCCCGCCGATCTGCCGGCCGAAAACCGTCCCGGCACCGGGCTGCACTACAACCCGTATTTCGCCAACCTCAACCTCGCGATGGCACCGCCGCTGACGAGCGAGGGGCAGGTGACCTACGCGCCGGGCAATCCCAAGCCGACGGTCGACCAGATGGCCAAGGACGTCTCGGCGTTCCTCGTCTGGACCGCCGAGCCCAAGCTCGAATCGCGCCACGCGATCGGCTGGGCCGCCTTGGCCTTCCTCCTCATCTTCACCGTCCTCACCTATCTGTCGTATCGCCAGATCTGGGCGGAAAAGAAGGGCAAATAAGGTCGTCGACCGCCCAGGCGACGCGATGACGGGCGACGACGATCTCGCCCGTCTCGCCGCGCTGGTCCGCACGATCCCGGACTTTCCGCAGGCCGGCATCCAGTTTCGCGACATCACGACGCTGATCGCCGATGCGCACGGCTTCGCGCTGGCGAGCGACCTGCTCGCGATCCGCGCCGCGCGCTATCG
>JAACTG010000097.1 GCA_009993585.1 Sphingomonadales bacterium | reverse complement strand
GTTTGCGTCTTGCGCCCGACGCTCGACGCGGCATCGACGACGATCGCGACGATATCGGCGTCCTGCGCGCCGCCCCATGCCGCCTGGACCATCGCCCGGTCGAGCCGGCGTCCGGGCGCGAAGATGCCCGGCGTGTCGACGAGCATGATCTGCGTCTCGCCCTCGATCGCGATGCCGAGCAGCCGCGTGCGCGTCGTCTGCGCCTTGGGGCTGACGATCGCGACCTTCTGGCCGACGAGCGCGTTGACCAATGTCGATTTGCCCGCGTTGGGCGCCCCCAGCACGGCCACGAGGCCGCAATGCGACGTCATGACGTCACTCCATTTTCCAGTTTCGATAACAATGCCTTGGCCGCCGCGCGTTCGGCCTCCTGCTTCGACGCGCCCTCTCCGGACGCCTCGGCGAGCTTGGGGATGGCGACGGTGACGGTGAAGTGCGGCGCGTGCGGCGGGCCGCCGCGATCGACGATGCGATATTCGGGCGGCTTGCGCCGATTGGCCGCCGCCCATTCCTGCAGCGCCGATTTGGGATGCTGCGGCGCGGTGACCTGCGACACGATGCGATCGCCCCACAATCGCGCGATCAGGTCGCGCGCCGCGTCGGTGCCGTGATCGAGGTAGACCGCGCCGATCAACGCTTCGACCACGTCGCCCAGAATATTGGCGCTTTCGCGGCCGCCGTCGTCGTTCGCCTGTTTGCCGAGGATAAGAAGGTCGCCGAGGCCCTTTTCGCGGGCGATCTGTGCGCACACCTGCCCCGTGACGAGCGCATTGAGCCGTGCCGACAATTTGCCTTCGGGTTCGTTCGGAAAGCGCTGGTAGAGCATCGTCGCGATCGCGATGCCGAGGACCCTGTCGCCGAGGAATTCGAGCCGCTGATAGTCCGCCTTGCCGCCCGACCCGTGGGTAAGCGCCTGCATATAAAGTTCGATGTTCCCGATAGTTATACCAAGTTTGCGGGAAAGCGCATCAAGGCGTTCGGGATCGCTCAAAAGCTTTTGCCGACGCGGTCCCAGCGTGCCGCGCTGAACCAGCTGATCGGATTGTACCACTGCGCCGATCCGTCGGTCGAAAACACCGAAAACTGCGCCTTGCCGACAAGGTTTTCGACCGGGACCATGCCGATCCCGCCGCCCGGGACCGCGGCGAAGCGGCTGTCCGCGCTGCGATCGCGATTATCGCCCATCATGAAGACATGGCCGGCGGGCACGACGAACACGCGCGTCACGTCCTGCGTCCCGGCGCCGCCCTCGACAAGGTCCAGCACGTCGTAGCTCCTGCCGCCGGGCAGCGTTTCGCGATAGCGCGGGTAGCGGCAACTGGCCTGGCCATTGCCGTCGACATCCTCGAATTGCGGCAGGTAACAGGGATTGGTCGGCCCCGCGACGCCGCCATATTCGCCCGCGCCGGTGACCGATGCGGCAGCACGCATATTGTCGGTGACCGGGATGACGGCATCGGCGACGCGCACGCGCTCGACCTTTTTCCCATTGAGAATCACGGCGCCGTCGACGACCTGGATACGGTCGCCGGGCAGGCCGATGACGCGCTTGATATAGTCTTCCTGCTGCGTCGGCGGCGCCTTGAACACGACGACGTCGCCGCGCTCGGGCAGGCTGGCGAAAATGCGGCCGGGGATCAGCGGCACACCGAAGGGTAGCGAATAGCGGCTATAGCCATAGGCCATCTTGTTGACGACGAGGTAATCGCCGATCAGCAGGCGCGGTTGCATCGATTCCGACGGGATGCTGAACGGCGAGAAGATGAACGACCGCAGGATGAGGACGACGACCGCCAGCTTGACGAGGAACTTGAGGAAATCGGCGCGCTCTTCCTTCGCCGTCGGCGTTTTGACGGACGGTCGGGCGTCCGCAGCGACAGACTTTTCGGGGGCGGGCGCGGGTGCGGCGTCGGAGCTGGTCATGGCATCGCGCTTTGCCGCTCAACTCGCCGTCGCGTCAAGCCCGATCGTCGGCAATGCGCCGGAAATGCTGGCAGTCGGGGCGATGCGAAGCTAAGCCGGGCGCCAGCGACGATGGAAGGGCGAAGATGAGCGGCAAGGATAAATTCTGGCAGGCGATCGGCGATTACGCTGCGCGCCCGATCGCCACGCTCGTCGCCGAGGACGAAACCCGGCTCGAAAGCCTGGCGATCGATCAGTCGGGGCTGCGGTTCGATTTTACCAAGACGCATCTCGACGCCGAAATCGTCGATCGTTTCGTCGCGCTGGCCGATGCGATGGACCTCGACGGCGCGCGCAAGGCGCTGTTCGCGGGCGACATCGTCAATGCCAGCGAGGGGCGCGCGGCCGAACATACCGCCGAGCGCGGCGAGGGCCATCCCGACAGCGTGGCGCATGCCCGCGCGCTGCATGCGCGGATGCGCGCGCTGGTCGACGCGATCGAGGCCGGCGCACTCGGCGAAATCCGTCACATCATCCATATCGGCATCGGCGGATCGGCGCTCGGGCCCCGGCTCGTGATCGACGCACTGTCGCGCGAGGCCGATCGCTACACTTCGGCGATCGTGTCGAATGTCGACGGGATCGCACTCGAAGACGCGATCGACCGCTTCGATCCGCGCTACACGCTGATCGCCGTCGCCTCGAAAACCTTCACCACGACCGAAACGATGCTCAACGCCGCTTCGGCGCTGTCCTGGCTGCAACAGGCGGGGGTCGAGGATCCGCATGGCCGCTTTATCGCGATGACCGCCAATCCTGATTCCGCACTCGAATGGGGCATCGACGAGACGCGCATCCTGCCGTTCAGCGAAACCGTCGGCGGACGCTATTCCTTATGGTCGTCGATCGGTTTTCCGATCGCGCTCGTCCTCGGCTGGGGAATGTTCGAGGAGATGCTCGAAGGCGCAGCCGAGATGGACCGGCATTTCCGCCTCGCCGACTGGCCCGACAGCGCGCCCGCGCTCGCCGCGTTCGTCGACTGCTATTATGCGCAGGTCCGCCAGGCGCCTACGCGCGCGGTATTCGCTTATGACGAACGCCTGCGACTGCTGCCCGACTATCTCCAGCAACTCGAGATGGAGAGCAACGGCAAGAGCGCGACCGCCGATGGCGAGCGGCTGACGCGTGCCAGCGCGCCGATCACCTGGGGCGGGGTGGGGACCGATGCCCAGCACGCGGTGTTCCAGCTGCTGCACCAGGGCAGCCATCTCGTCCCGGTCGAATTCGTTGCCGCGATCGAGGGTGGAGACGGGCTCGACCTCGCGCATCACGCGATGTTGCTGGCCAACTGCTTCGCGCAGGGCGCGGCGCTGATGGACGGGCGCTCCGCGGCCGACGATCCCGCCCGCGATTATGCCGGCGACCGGCCTTCGATCACGCTGTTGCTCGACGACGTGAGCCCCCGGATTCTCGGCGCGCTGCTCGCGTTTTACGAACATCGCACCTTCGTCAACGCGACCTTGCTCGGCATCAATCCGTTCGACCAGTTCGGCGTCGAACTGGGCAAGGACATCGCGCGCGAGATGGGTCGGGACGATGCGCGGCTCGATCCGTCGACCGCCGTGCTGATGCGCCTCGCGAGACTCGACGGCTTCGTCTGACCGCGACGCGATTGCGCTGATCGCGAAACTCGATTGGCAGGCGATCGCGCCCGCTCCTAGATCGCACCCAAACCGGACCACAAGGAAAATTTCATGGCTGATTACGATTACGACCTGTTTGTCATCGGCGCCGGGTCGGGCGGGGTGCGCGCCGCGCGCGTATCGGCGTCATACGGCGCCAAGGTCGCGATCGCCGAGGAGTTCCGCGTCGGCGGCACCTGCGTCATCCGCGGCTGCGTGCCCAAGAAGCTGCTCGTCTACGGCGCGCATTTCGCCGAGGATCTCGAAGACGCCCAACGCTTCGGCTGGGACGTCGGCACCCCGAAGTTCGATTGGGCGGTGTTGCGCGATCATGTCCTCGCCGATGTCGATCGGCTCAACGCCGCCTATACCGACACGCTGCAGAGCCACGATGTCGAGATCATCCACGAACGCGCGACCGTCGCCGGCCCGCACGCGGTCACGCTGAAAAGCGGCAAGACCGTCACCGCGAAATACATCCTGATCGCGGTCGGGGCCTGGCCGTTCATGCCCGATTTCCCGGGGTCGCAGCATGGCATCTCATCGAACGAGGTGTTCCATCTCGATGCGCTGCCGCGCCGCGTGGTCATCGCCGGGGCGGGCTATATCGCCAACGAGTTCGCGGGCATTTTCAATGCGCTCGGCAGTCACGTCACGATCGTCAATCGCTCCGACCAGATCCTGCGCGGCTATGATGAATCGGTCCGCGACCGCCTGCTCCAGATATCGATGAGCAAGGGGATCGACTTCCGCTTCAACAGTCCGTTCGAAAAGATCGTCAAGCACCAGGACGGAAGCTTCGCGATCAAGCTTGCCGGGCACGACAGTTTCGACGCCGACCTGGTCCTGTTCGCGACGGGGCGCCGCCCGCATACCGAAGGGCTCGGGCTCGAACAGGCGGGCGTAGAGCTCGACGACAAGGGCGCGATCGTCGTCGACGGCTTCAGCCAGTCGAGCGTGAAGAGCATCTATGCCGTCGGCGACGTCACCGACCGCGTCCAGCTGACGCCGGTCGCGATCCGCGAAGGCCAGGCGTTCGCGCAAACGGTGTTCGACGACACGCCGACGACGGTCGATTACGATTGCATTCCGTCGGCGGTATTCTCGCACCCGCCGCTCGCGGGCGTGGGCCTGACCGAGGGCGAGGCGCGCAACACTCTGGGGTCGATCCGCGTCTATTCGTCCGATTTCAGGCCGATGAAGAACGTCCTCGCCAATCGCAACGAGCGCAGCCTGTACAAGATGATCGTCGATGCCAGCAACGACAAGGTCGTCGGTCTCCACATGATCGGCCCCGACGCACCCGAAATCCTTCAGGCGGCGGCGGTCGCGGTGAAGGCCGGGCTGACCAAGGCCGACTTCGACGCGACCATGGCGTTGCACCCGAGCATGGCCGAGGAGCTCGTGCTGCTGCGCTAGCCGCCGCTCAGGCGGCTTGGACGAGCCGGTTGCGACCGGCCGCCTTGGCGCGATAAAGCGCGGCATCGGCAGCGGCCAATGCCTGGCCGATCGCGCTATCGGGCCCCAACTCGGCGACACCGGCGCTGATCGTCACGTGAATCGGGCTGCTGCTATCCGGCTTGGCGAAATCGGTCGCTTCGACCTGGCTGCGCAGACGTTCGCAGATCGCCGTCGCCTGGTCGATGTTGGCGCCGTGGAAGATGAGGCCGAACTCCTCGCCGCCGATCCGCGCGACGACGTCGACGCCCCGCAATACATTGAGCGCGCATTGGGCGAAGCGCTTGAGTATCTGGTCGCCGACCTGATGGCCGTAGCGATCGTTGATCGCCTTGAAATGGTCGAGATCGACGATGGCGACGCATCCCGGTGCGCGGTTCAGCGCGTCTGGGGTCATCCCCTGGAGCCGCCGCATGAAGGTGCGACGATTGGGCAGGCCGGTCAGGAAATCGGTGGCCGCTTCGTGCGCGAGCTGCGCCTCGAGGCGCTTGCGATCCGAAATGTCCCGAATCGAGCTGACCACGCCCGCAACCTGGCCGGCATTGTCGATGACGCCGCGGCAACGCGTCTCGAACCAGCGCGTTTCGCCAGCGACGGCGAAACCCCGATATTCGGCGGTAAAGGTCTGGTCGGGATGGGCCACCGCCTGGCTGTAGACCTTCTGCGTCGCCTCGCGGTCGGCGTCGAGGACGAGGTCGACGCCATATTTGCCGATCAGGTCGCCGGTGCCGTTGCCGTCGATATCGCCGCTTGCCTGAGATGCGTAAAGAATCCTTCCCGTGAGGTCGAGATTCAGGATCAGGTCGCTCGAATTCTCGGTCACGAGGCGATAGCGGGCCTCGCTCGCCAGCAGGTCCTTGTGCAGGACTTTGCGGCGCGTCAGGTCGGCGGCGACGGGCAGGACGGTCAGCACCGTCACTGCAAGATAGAACTGGAAGAACAGCACCGCGCCTTCAATCGTCTCCTGAGAAGCGCGGATCGGACCGATTCCCGCGATCGTGAAGCTCCCGCCGATCAGCGCCAGCATGATGATCGAGGCGCCGGCGCCGAACTGGCCGCGCCAGATCGTCGCCACCATCACGACCAGAATGGGCAGGAACAGCAACGGCTGATTGCTGAACGCGAAAACCAAGAGGTCGGTAGTTGCAATCAGCACGATCATGATCGCATTCTCGACGAACGGACGCAGCTTCACGGGTTTGGGGGAGCGACCGATTTCGCTTCGCATCACTGACGCCACGATCGGCGCGAAGGCAATCGTGCCAAGGGCGTGGCCGGCAAACCAGCTCAGCCAGTTGCTCCAGAACGGCCCGCCCAGCGCGGTGGCGACCGAGGCTCCGCCGAACGCGGTCAGGGCCGGCGCGACGATGCCCGCGGCGATCACGAACGAGCCGACATCGTGCAACGTGGCAAGCGGGCCGCTGCGGTGGTGCAGACGCCGCAGCAATACCGCGCCGATCACGGCTTCGGTCAAATTGATAGCGACGAGCGGGATGGCAGCCGTGATGCCGAATCCGAACAGGCTCGTCGCGATGAAGCTGGCGATGCCGCACGTCACCAGCGGCGGCACCCAGTGCCGTGTCGTGCTCAGCGAGAGTTCGGCGAGGAGAATCGCGGTTGCGATCCAGAGCATGGCGACGCCGCCGCCGAACCGTGTCGAAACGATCGTCGCCGAGGCCGCAACGAAATAGATCGCGCCGACCAGCAGCGCCCGTTGCCAGGCGATTCGCCCGCTATGTTTGATGTCACCGCTCACCGCGTATGGCCTAAGTTCAAACGGTTAATTTGGCGTTTTTCGGGTCGCGATTTACCGCGCACCGCGGTTACATGTTGCGTCGCCTCCGGCAGCACGGATAAACTCTTTGTCATACAGGACGGGGGGGAACCGGCATGAGGGGGCAGGGCACGATCGCGGTGAGCGAGGCAGGGACGCCCGTCGAACCGAGCTTGCGCGACATCCGCATGGTGATTGCGGCATCGTCGGCGGGGACGATCTTCGAATGGTATGATTTCTTCATCTACGGCACGCTTGCCGGCTTGATCGGCGCCGCGTTTTTCCCGAGCGGCAACGAGACGTTGCAGATCCTGCTGGTCTGGGCCGGTTTTGCCGTCGGCTTCGGCTTTCGCCCGCTCGGCGCGATCCTGTTCGGCTATCTCGGCGACCGGCTGGGACGCAAATATACCTTCCTCGTGACGGTCACGCTAATGGGCATCGCCACCGCGGGCGTCGGCCTGATCCCCGGCGCCGACCGCATCGGCATCGCCGCGCCGATCATCGTCATCGGCCTGCGCATCCTCCAGGGCCTCGCGCTCGGTGGCGAATATGGCGGCGCCGCGATCTACGTCGCCGAACACGCCGCGCCCGAAAAGCGCGGATATTACACCAGCTTTATCCAGGCCAGCGTCGTCGGCGGCTTTGTCCTCAGCATCATCGTCGTCATCCTCTGCCGGCTCGCGATTGCCGAGGACGATTTCGCCGCCTGGGGCTGGCGCGTACCGTTCTGGCTGTCGATCGTGCTGCTCGCGATATCGCTGTGGATGCGGCTCAAGCTCAACGAAAGCCCGGTGTTCCAGGCGATGAAACAGGCCGGCGAGATGTCGGCCAATCCGTTCAAGGAAAGCCTGACCTATCCGGGCAATCCGAAACGGATATTCGTCGCGCTGTTCGGCATCACCGGCGTGCTGACGACGATCTGGTACACCGCGTTCTTGTCCAGCCTGTCGTTCCTGCGCCGCGACATGCGCGTCGACGAACAGACGGTCGAGCTGATCCTGCTCGTCGCCGGGCTGATCTCGATGGGATTTTACGTCATCGTCGGCAAATGGTCCGATCGCGTCGGGCGCAAGACACCGATCATGATCGGCGCCGTCCTCGCGCTCGCCCTGCTGTTTCCGATCTTCTGGGCGATGGGCAGCCTCGCCAATCCCGGACTTGCCGGCGCCGCGCGCGACCATCCGGTGGTCGTTACGGGGTCGGGTTGCACGACCGATCCGTTCGCAGACCTGTTTAATCGCGAACAGACGCCATGTGGCCGCATTCTCGAGACGCTGACCGCGAGCGGCGTCGCCTATTCGGTGACCCCCGCGCGCGACCTGTCGCTGAGCGTCGGCGGCGCGCCGATCGCGATTGCGCCCGAATGGGCGGACGACGGCGAGGCGCGGCGCGACGGCGTGCAGGCGGCACTGTCGGCCAAGGGCTTCGACTTCGCCAGGCAACAGCCGCCGCTGCTCAACATCCTCGGGATCGTCGCCCTGCTGCTCGCCTGCGGCATGCTCTCGGCGCTGACCTATGGATCGGTGGCGGCGCTCTTGACCGAGATGTTTCCGGCCAAGATCCGCTATTCGTCGATGTCGATCCCCTATCATATCGGCGCGGGCTATCTCGGCGGCTTCCTGCCGCTGATCGCGGGCATTATCGTCGCGCGCAGCGGCGACGTCTATGCCGGCCTGTGGTACACGATCGCGGTGGTCGGATTTGGCGTCGTCGTCGCCTGGTGGGGCATCCCGAACGGACCGCCGAAGGATTTCAGCGAACATGTCTGACCGGCGCGGACCACGATGGACGCGCGCCGCCGCTCCCGCTAGTCGCGCCTGATGGACGCTTACCACCCATCGCTGCGCCTCGACCTCGACGGCGACGCGCTCGTCGCCAACTGGCGCTGGCTCGCCCGCCAGAGCGGACCGGCGGCGTGCGGCGCGGCGATCAAGGCGGACGGCTATGGGCTGGGCGCGCGCGCCGTGCTCGACCGGCTGGCCAAAGCGGGCTGCCGCGACTTCTTCGTCTCGAACTGGGCCGAGGCGGCGGCGCTGATGCCGCTCGCCGACGGTCTGTCGCTGTCGGTGTTCCACGGCATCGGCGAAAGCGACATCGCCATCGCAAGCACCGTCGCCGCGCGCCCAGTCCTTAACAGCGCCGCGCAAATCGCCTGTTGGCAGGCGCATTTCCCCGGTCGCGCGTGTGACGTCATGATCGACACCGGCATGAACCGGCTCGGCGTTCCGCTCGGCTCGATGGGCGATATCGACCTTGCGTCGCTGACGATCGACACGGTGATGAGCCATCTCGCCTGCGCCGACGAGGACCGCGCGATGAACGCGGGACAGCGCGACCGGTTCGCCGCGGTCAGGGCCGGCGTTCCCGCGGCGCGCGCCAGCCTGGCCAACAGCGCTGGCATCTGTCTCGGCAGCGCTTACGCCTTCGACCTGACGCGGCCGGGGCTGGCGCTGTACGGCGGCGTGCCGCGCCGCGAGGCCGCCGGGCATATCGCCCGGGTCGCCCATCCGGCGATGCAGATCATCCAGCTGCGCGATGTCCTGGCCGGCGAAAGCGTCGGATACGGCGCCACCTTCACCGCCGATCGCGACATGCGCATCGCGATCGTCCATGCCGGCTATGCCGACGGCCTGATCCGCGCGCTGGCGCCGCATCTCGTGCTGAACGTCGGCGGCGCGCAATGCCGCGTGCTCGGCCGGATTTCGATGGACCTGATCGCGATTGCCGCGCCCGAGAGCGCGCGCGAGGGCGACTGGGCAGAGCTCGACTACGACCTGCCGAGCCTCGCCGCGGCGACGCCGCTCAACCAGTACGAGCTGCTCACCGGGCTGGGCGCGCGCTGGGAACGGCGCTGGCGCTAAGCGCGTCTCAGCGCGGGTCGGCGAGCCAGTCGGCGAGCGGTTGCCACATTGCGCGGCGCGCGTCGCGGCCGACGACCATGCCGATATGCCCGCTCGCATTGTCGACGATGCGTCCGAAATCGGGGATCGCAGCGGCGGGGACGATGCGGTCGCCGGTCGAGCGGAAATGGAGTGACGCGGGCGCCTCGATCCGCGCCGGGATCGAGCGCCCGGCGACCGTCCAGCTTCCCGACTGCGGCGCGTTGCCGCCGATCATCGCCTCGAACAGGTCGCGCCCGGCGGCGAAGGGTAGCGGTGCGCCGCCATTGGCCCAGTCCTCGATCAGGACGAACGTGTCGAACGCGGCCTGCGGCATCGCGCGATCGGCGAGCCGCGCGAACTTGGCGGCGGTGCGTTGCGGATCGAGCGACCAGAAGGCGGGCTGCAGCGTCTCGACCGGAACCACGCCGAGGCGATCGGCAGCGGATCGGTTCGCCTCCCACAATGCCGCCAAGTCGGCGCGACGTGCATCGGGATAGGCCGAAAAATCCCACGGCGCGGCGAGCGTCGCAACGCCGCGCGCCTCGCCTATCGCCGCCGCCGCGAGCGCGAGCGTGCCGCCGAGGCAGTGGCCGACGAGCCGCACGTCGCCGCCGAGCCTTTGCATCGCCGGCAGCAGATAGGCCTCGACATGCGCGGCGAGCGTTTCGTCGCGATGCTCGGCGCCGGGCGTGCCCCAGTCGAGCAGGTGGACGGCAAATCCCCGGCGCGCCAGCCAGCGCGCGAGCGAATTGTCGGCTGCAAGATCGAGGACGAACGGCGGGTTGATGATCGACGGCACCAGCAGGACCGGAATGCCGGCGTCGGCATAGCGATAGAGCCGCGCGCGCCCGATCGCCTCGCCGGGGACCGCGGGCCAGTCGGCCGGTCGGCGCGGCGCCTGCTGATAGCGTTCGAGACCGGCCAGCGCCGCCGCCGCGAGCGCGGGATCGGTTCGCGCCAGATCGCGCACGAGGTCGAGGAACAGCGGCAGCGGGCGTGGGCGATGTTGCGGCGCATCATGCTTTGGTGCTAACTGGCGCAAATATCCTCCATCGCGATCGAGAGCACACGACATCATGGCGAAAACGGCCAAATCCGGCGATGACGACGTGATCGTCATCAAGAAATACGCGAACCGCCGGCTCTATGATACCGGCAAATCGCGCTATATCACGCTCGACGACCTCGCCGGCATGATCCGCGAAGGGCATGATTTCGTCGTCCAGGACGCCAAATCGGGCGAGGACATCACCCATAGCGTGCTGACGCAGATCATCATGGAGGAGGAATCGCGCGGCCCGACGATGCTGCCGGTGAAGTTCCTGCGGCGGATCATCGCGCTCTACGGCGACAGCGTGCAGGCGGCGGTGCCGAGCTATCTCGATTCGATGATGGACGGGTTTCGCGAGAACCAGCAGCGCATGGCGCAGGCGATGAAGGAAACGATCGCGACCAACCCGCTCGCCGACCTCGCGCAGCGCAACATGGAAATGCTCCAGTCGGCGGCGCGCGCGTTCAAGCTGCCCGGAATGGGCGACAGCGACGCGGGTGACGACAAGATCGCGGCGAAGGACGCGGAAATCGACCGCCTCAGGGCCGAACTACAGGCGCTCAAGGCCGCCGGGAAAAAGAAATAAACGCTTCATGACCATCAGACACGCGCTCAAGAACCACCGGGCCGTCGATTTCGCCGCCTGGTACCAGGAAGTCGTCGCCGAAGCCGACATGGCCGAGGAATCGGGCGTGCGCGGCTGTATGGTCATCCGCCCCTGGGGCTATGGTATCTGGGAACGCATCCAGCGCCTGCTCGACGACCGCATCAAGGCGACCGGGCACGACAACTGCTATTTCCCGATCTTCATCCCGCTGTCCTATTTCGAAAAGGAGGCCGAGCATGTCGAGGGCTTCGCCAAGGAAATGGCGGTCGTCACGCATCACCGGCTGATCGGCGACGGCAAGGGCGGGCTGGTCCCCGACCCCGACGCGAAACTGGAAGAGCCGCTGATCGTGCGGCCGACTTCCGAAACCGTCATCGGCGCGGCGTTCTCGCGCTGGATCCAGAGCTGGCGCGACCTGCCGGTCAAGATCAACCAATGGGCCAATGTCGTGCGCTGGGAAATGCGCACGCGCATGTTCCTGAGGACCAGCGAATTCCTCTGGCAGGAAGGCCATACCGCGCACGCGACGCGCGACGAGGCGATGGCGGAAACGCTCGCCATCCTCGAACTCTATCGCAGCTTTTCCGAAGACGTGCTGGCGATGCCGGTGGTCGCGGGAGAGAAGCCCGAGCACGAACGCTTCCCCGGCGCGGTCGCAACCTATTCGATCGAGGCGATGATGCAGGACGGCAAGGCGCTGCAGGCGGGCACGACGCATTATCTCGGCACCGGCTTCGCCGAGGCGCAGGACATCCGCTACCAGTCGAGCGACGGCGATCACACGCTCGTCCATACGACGAGCTGGGGCGTGTCGACGCGGCTGATCGGCGGCGTCATCATGACGCACGGCGACGACGACGGGCTGCGCGTGCCGCCGATGATCGCCCCGCACCAGATCGTCATCGTACCAATGCTGCGCGACAATGACGAGGACGCCGCGCTGCTCGCTTATTGCGAGGCGCTGGCGGCACGACTGCGCGAACAAAGCGCGCTCGGCGAGCCGATCCGCGTCCTGCTCGACAAGCGCCCGGTCAAGGCCGGCCCCAAGCGCTGGTCATGGGTCAAGAAGGGCGCGCCGCTCATCATCGAGATCGGCGGACGCGACATGGCCGAGGGCAAGGCGACGCAGATCCGACGCGACGCGCTCTACCGCGACGACGGCAAGCTCGCCAGCGAGGCGCTCGCGCTCGACGCGCTGGTCGCGGGTGCGGGCGCATTGCTCGGAGAGATCCAGACACGGCTCCATCGCGAGGCGCGCGAACGGCTCGATCGCAGCATCACGCGCGATATCGCCGACCGCGACGCGCTCAAGGCGCATTTCGCCGATGCCTCGGCCTATCCCGGCTGGGTCGAGGTGCAATGGTCGCGCCCGACGGGCGCCGACCGCGATGCCGTCGTCGAGGAATTGAAGGCGCTCAAGCTGACGATGCGCAACGTGCCGCGCGATGCCGCGCCGGTCGATGGCCCGTGTTTCTTCAGCGGCGCGACCGCGGTCGAGCGCATCCTCGTCGGTCGGGCCTACTGACTTGGCGCGTCGTTCATCCAGCAAGCCCGGCCTGCCGACACCCAAGCAGATCCTCGACTTCATCGCCGCCAGCGACCAGCCCGCGGGCAAGCGCGAAATCGCGCGCGAATTCGGCCTGCGCGGACAGGAGAAGATCGCGCTCAAGGCGCTGCTCAAGGACATGACCGACGAGGGGCTGGTCGACCTCGCCCCCGGGCGCGCGTTCCAGAAGATGGGCGGCGTCGCCAAGGTCACCGCGCTGCGCGTCGTCGCCATCGCGGACGATCAGGCGGTCGCGGTGCCCGATATCTGGGAGGCGCAGACTCCCGCGCCACGCGTCCGCATCCTCGAACAGGGACGCAAGGGCGCGCTCGGCGTCGGCGATCGCGTGCTCGCGCGGACCGAAGAGCGCGGCAAGGGCTACGTCGCGCATGTCATGAAAAAGCTTGAGCGCACCGATGATCAGGTGCTGGGCGTCGTCACGCTCGACAAGGGGGAGGGCGGCCGGCCCGACCGCCACTGGCTGCGCGCGGTCGACAAGAAGTCGAAGCGCGACTGGCAGGTCACCGACCTCGGCGAGGCGATACCCGGCGACCTCGTCATGGCCGAAGTGTCGGGGCGCCCGCCCAAGCAGAGCGTGCGCGTCACGCAGGTGCTCGGCGATCCGCTGGCGCCCAAGAGCTACAGCGAAATCGCGATCCACAAATACGGCATTCCGCATCGCTTCACCGCCAATGTTCTCGACGAGGCCGAGGCGGTCGCGAAGATCGCACTCGGTGACCAGCGCGAGGATCTGACTAGCCTGCCGATCGTCGCGATCGACCCCGCCGACGCGCGCGATCACGACGACGCGATCTGGGCGCAACCGGACGACGACGCCAAGAATCCCGGCGGGTTCCGGGCGATCGTCGCGATTGCCGATGTCAGCTACTATGTCCGCCCGCACAGCGCGCTCGACCGTGAGGCGCGCAAACGCGCCAACAGCGTCTATTTTCCCGATCAGGTCGTCCCGATGCTGCCCGAGCGGCTGTCGGCCGACGTCTGTTCGCTCAGACAGGGCGAGGATCGCGCCGCGATGGCGTGTCACCTGACGATCGCCGCCGACGGCACGATCAAGGCGTGGCGCTTTACCCGCGCGCGCGTGCGGCTGTCGGCGAACATCGCCTATGAAGATGCGCAGGCGGCGATCGACACAGCCGGCACCAAAAACTCCGTTGGCCCTGAGCCTGTCGAAGGGCTGTCCTTCTCTTCTTCGCAGCGAAACAAAGAAGAAGGGCAGGGCTTCGACAAGCTCAGCCCGAACGGAGATTTTATATCGATTCTCCAGCCGTTATGGGATTGCTGGAAGCTGCTCAAGGCGGCGCGCGACCGTCGTGAGCCGCTCGATCTCGATCTGCCCGAGCGGCGGATCGAGCTCGACGAGACGGGGCGGATCGCGTCGGTCGCGGTGCGCGAACGCCTCGACGCGCATCGTCTGGTCGAGGATTTCATGATCGCCGCCAATGTCGCGGCGGCCAAGGCGCTCGAGGCGAAGGCGTCGCCGGTCATGTACCGCATCCACGAGGTGCCGAGCCGCGAAAAGCTCGTCGCGATGAAGGACTTCCTCAAGACGCTCGACATGAATTTCGCGCTGGGACAGGTCATCCGTCCCGCGACCTTCAACCGCGTGTTGGCGGGCATCGACAACGACCCGATCAAGGCGCAGGTCATGGAGCAGGTGCTGCGCACGCAGACGCAGGCTTATTACGGTCCCGGCAACATGGGTCATTTCGGCCTCGCGCTCGGCAGCTATGCGCATTTCACCTCGCCGATCCGGCGCTATGCCGACCTCCTCGTCCATCGCGCGCTGGTCGATGCGTACAAGCTCGAACAGGGCAAGCCCGCCGATCGCGACATTCCGGCGCACAGCGGCCTCGCCAAGGGCGATGCGGGCGAGTTCGACAAGATCGGCCAGGCGATCAGCGATGCCGAACGCCGCGCGATGCAGGCCGAACGCGAGACGGTCGACCGCTATGTCGCGGCCTATCTGTCGAACAAGATCGGCGAGATCGTCGAGACGCGGATCACCGGGGTCAAGGATTTCGGGTTCTTCGCGACGGTCGATGGCATCGGCGGCGACGGCCTGATCCCCGTGCGCACGCTGGGCCGCGAATATTTCGAATATGACGAGGCCTCGCAAACGCTTGTCGGACGCGACAGCGGCACGACCTTCAAGACCGGCGACCGCCTGCCGCTGCGCCTGGTCGAGGCCGATCCGATCAAGGCGTCGCTCCTGTTCGAACTGCCCGATACCGACCGCGGCAGCGCCGATCGTGGACGTGCCGGGGGCGGACCATCCGCGCGCCGTCCCGGTGGTGGCGATCGCGGCAGAAGCGGCAAGACCGGCGGCGGCGGGCAGGGCAAACCCTATCGCGGCAAGGGAAAGCCCTATCAGGGCAAGGGCGCGGGCAAGGGCAGGGAACGCGACAAGGCATCGGACAAAAAGGGCCCGCACCGCAAGGGGCCGGGCAAGCCGCCCGCCGGCGGCAAGCCTTCCGGCAAACGCGGACGTCCCGCCAATATCAAGCACCAGGGGCGCAAGAAACCACGCTAGCTCAGCCGGTCGATGTCCTCCAGCGTCAGCGAACCGGGGACGATCGTCAGCGGACAGGGCAGGGTGCCGGCATCGGTGCCGGCGAAATGGCTGACCAGCGGCCCGGGATTGCCGCTCGCGGCGGCGCCGAGCACGAGCGCGGTGATGTCGGCATTTTCGGCGATCACGTCGCGCACGACGTCGACGCCATTGCCCTGGCGCACGGTAATCGACGGCGTCATGCCGTTTTCCTGCATCAACGTGCCCGCCGCGCCCGCGACGAGCGCCTCGGCGCGCGACCGCGCCTCTTCCTCCATCGTCGCTTGCGCGCCGCCCCAGGCGACGAATTCCTGCTGCGGCACGATCGCCAGCACATGGATCTTGCCGCCGGTGCGCGCGGCGCGACGCGCGGCGAAGCGCATCGCCAGCGCCGATTCGTCGCTTTCGTCGATGACGACCAGATAATTTCTCATCGCGTATGGCTCCCCCGATCGTTCCAAATCTGCGCGCCGACGCCCGATCATGCAAGCAATTTGACCGACATAGGTCTTGACCCAACCTCCGCTTTCGGGCTGGAAGGCGCGACTATTCAGCGCTGATTTACGAGGATGTACCCATGGCGATCGAGCTCAAAATGCCCGCGCTTTCCCCGACGATGGAAGAGGGGACGCTGGCCAAGTGGCTCGTCAAGGAAGGCGACACCGTCGGCTCGGGCGACCTCCTCGCCGAGATCGAGACCGACAAGGCGACGATGGAATTCGAATCGATCGACGAAGGCACGATCGCGCGCATCCTGATCCCCGAAGGCACCGACAATGTGAAGGTCGGCGCGGTCATCGCGATCCTCGCCGAAGAGGGCGAGAGCGCCGAGGATGCGGCCAAGGGGGCAGGCGCCAATGGCGACGCGAAGGGCAAGCCTGAACGCGAACCCCAGGCTGAAGAAACAGCCGTCGTCCCAGCGAAAGCTGGGACCTCAGCCAAAGCAGCGCAACCGAGCGCCAGTCCGCAAGAGACCCCAGCTTCCGTTGCGGCGACGGATTCCGACCGCGTCAAAGCCAGTCCGCTGGCGCGCCGCATCGCCGCCGACAAGGGGCTCGATCTCGCTTCGCTGACCGGTTCGGGTCCCGGCGGACGGATCGTCAAGGCCGATGTCGAAGATGCAAGCGCGCCGACGTCGGCGCAGGCCGGGCCTGCCGCAGCCAGTCCTGTCACCACCAAAGCCGCCCCGGTCGATCCCGGCGACATCCCGCACGAGGTCCAGAAACTCAGCAACATGCGCAAGACGATCGCGCGCCGCCTGACCGAGGCGAAGCAGACCGTGCCGCATATCTACCTCACGGTCGATATCCGCCTCGATGCGCTGCTCAAGCTGCGCGGCGAGCTCAACGCCGGCCTCGAAAGCCGAGGGATCAAATTGAGCGTCAACGACCTGCTGATCAAGGCGCTGGCGCAGGCGCTGATGATCGTGCCGAAATGCAACGTCGCCTTCGCCGGCGACAGCCTGATCGCCTATAGCCGCGCCGATATCTCGGTCGCGGTCAGCATCGAGGGCGGACTGATCACGCCGATCGTCGTCGGCGCCAACGAGAAATCGGTCTCGGCAATCGCCACCGAGGTCAAGGATCTCGCCGGGCGCGCCCGCGACGGCAAGCTCCAGCCGCACGAATACCAGGGCGGCACCGCGAGCATCTCGAACATGGGCATGTTCGGCATCAAGCAGTTCGATGCCGTCATCAACCCGCCACAGGGCATGATCATGGCGATCGGCGCGGGCGAGGAACGCCCCTATATCGTCGATGACGCGCTCGGCGTCGCGACGGTCATGAGCGCCACCGGCAGCTTCGACCACCGCGCCATCGACGGCGCCGACGGCGCCCAGCTGATGAAGGCGTTCAAGGAACTTGTGGAGAACCCGCTGGGGATGTTGGCGTGAGGAAGGAATTGAGTGGCGTTCTGGCCGCATCAATCGGCGGAGGTATAGCCGCTACGCTTGGATTTTTCACACTGTCGGTTGTGACTGCCCCGACCCTTGAACCGCTTACAACGCAAGACTATCGTTTCTTGCTCGGAATTTTTTGCTTTGCTGCGGTTACATCGCTGGCCGGTACCGCACTTGTGCTCTTTCCCGTAACGTTCGTCCTCAAAAGCTATTATGCTGAAGGCGCGGCTAGCTATGCTACCTCCGGACTCATCGGCGGTCTGATCATGTCCGCATTGCTTTTCATGCCGGTCCCATTTGATACCAACAATATTTCGTACCAGATTATATTTCTTGGAGGTTTTTCTGGAGCACTAGGCGGAATAGCTTGGTGGTATGCGTACAGACGGGCGGTTGCAACTAACGTCATAGATCAGGCGGGTCCTTAATTATGATAGCCCCCGCCATCCGCGTCACCGCGATGCCCGCCGACCTCAATCCCTATGGCGGGGTGTTCGGCGGGTGGATCATGAGCCAGATGGCGCTCGCGGCGGGGTCGCTCGCATCGCGGCATTCGCGTGGCAAGGCGGTGGTGGTCGCCGCCGACGATCTGCGCTTTCCCGGCGCGATGGCGCTCGGCGACGAGCTGTCCTGCTATCCGGTGATCGAGCAGCAGGGCAGCAGCTCGATGACGATCACGGTGGAAGCGATCGCGCGCGAACGCGACGGCGAAACCGAAACCCGCGTCGCCAGCGGCCGCTTCACCTTCGTCGCCATCGGCGCCGACGGAAAGAAGCGCGAAATTACTCCTACGGTTTGAACGAAAGCAAAGAGTTATGGCCGAAAGTTACGACGTCATCGTATTGGGCAGCGGACCGGGCGGCTATGTCGCGGCGATCCGCGCGAGCCAGCTTGGCCTCAAGACCGCGATCGTCGAGCGCGAGCTGCTCGGCGGCATCTGCCTCAACTGGGGCTGCATCCCGACCAAGGCGCTGCTGCGCTCGGCCGAGATCTTCCATTACATAAACCACGCCAAGGATTACGGGCTCGCCGCCGAGAAAATCACCGCCGACCTCGACGCCGTCGTAAAGCGCAGCCGCGGCGTGGCGAAACAGCTCAACCAGGGCGTCACGCACCTGATGAAAAAGAACAAGATCGCGGTCCATATGGGCGAGGGCAGGCTGACCGGCCCGACTTCACTGACCGTGAAATCGGACAAGGGCGAGGAAAAGCTCACCGCCAGGCATATCATCGTCGCGACCGGTGCGCGCGCGCGCGACCTTCCCTTCGCCAAGGCCGACGGCAAGCGCGTCTGGACCTATCGCCACGCGATGACGCCGCCCGAAATGCCGAGCAAGCTGCTGGTCATCGGGTCGGGCGCGATCGGCATCGAATTCGCCAGCTTCTACAATGACATGGGCGCCGATGTGACCGTCGTCGAGATGCTCGACCGCGTCGTCCCGGTCGAGGACGCCGAGATCAGCGCCTTCCTCGAAAAATCGCTCAAGAAACAGGGCATGACGATCATGACCGGGGCAGGGGTCGAGAGCATCGACGTCGGCGCCAAGGGCATCAGCGCTGCCATCAAGGGGAAAGACGGCAAGGTCGCCAAGTCCGAGTTCAGCCACGTCATCGTCGCGGTCGGCATCGTCCCGAACACCGAAAATATCGGCCTCGAAAAGCTCGCCGAGATGGATCGCGGCTTCATCCAGATCGATCCTTATGGCCGGACGAAATCGAAGGGCCTGTGGGCGATCGGCGATTGCGTCCCCGGCCCCTGGCTCGCGCACAAGGCGAGCCACGAAGGCGTCACCGCCGCCGAGGCGATCGCGCAGGAACTGGGCAACACCGACGTCCACCCGCACGCGCTCGACCGCAACAACATCCCCGGCTGCACCTACTGCCACCCGCAGATCGCATCGGTCGGCATGACCGAAGCCAAGGCGAAGGAAGCCGGCCATGACGTCAGGGTGGGCAATTTCCCCTTCATCGGCAACGGCAAGGCGATCGCGCTCGGCGAGGCCGAGGGTTTCGTGAAAACGGTCTTCGACGCGAGGACCGGCGAGTTGCTCGGTGCGCACATGATCGGCGCCGAGGTGACCGAGCTGATCCAGGGCTATGTCGTCGGCAAGACGCTCGAGACGACCGAGCTCGAGCTGATGAACAGCATCTTCCCGCATCCGACGCTGAGCGAGATGATGCACGAAAGCGTGCTCGCCGCCTATGGCCGCGCGCTGCACATCTGAAGCGATCCCTGTCGGCGCGGATTAGTGGCGCGAAATGCGCGTCCTGACGCGGGTCATGCGCGTTTCGGAATCGCGCCGCTGCTCGCCGCGCGACAGCGTTCGCGTGATATGCTGGGCGACGGCCTCATGGATCGTTTTCTCGAACTCGCAGCCATAGCGCAGGTCGTCGTTCCACACCGTCTTGGCACGCAGCGGTTCCATCCCGTCGAGATGGAGAAAGAACGGCTGGTCCGTGCGGAACTGTCCGGCTGTCGCGAACGCGCAGCCGACGCCGCTGAAGTCGAGCAGCGTGACCGTGACCGGTTCGAGCTTGGGTTGGTGCAGGCGCGCGTCGATGACGACGAGCTCGCGCTCGGCGCGGCGCTTGTTGCCCCCCGTGTCGGCCCATGACGGTCGGTCGAGCCCGCTGAACGCCAGCTGCTGCATGAAGGCCGATTGGGAAAGGCGGATCGATCGCATCGGTCGACGTCTAGCGCGATGACATTAATTCCGCGTAAAGCCCGAATTGGCGGACAGGGTGGGATTCGAACCCACGATGGGCTTTCGCCCACGCTGGTTTTCAAGACCAGTGCATTCAACCGCTCTGCCACCTGTCCGCGTCGCGTGTCATTGCCGAGCAAATGCATCGAGGTAAAGACCCTTGGCGCGATGCGCCGAATGCCATCGCGGGAAGGGCGGATCGCCAAATGCGCCGTTTCAACCGCGGGCGCTTTGTGCAAAAAGGACGGCAATTCAACTCGCGAGGATTGTCCGGCATATGATGCGTTTCGGTTCTAAATTTCTGGCGCTCGTCGCGCTGATCGCGGCAATGACCGTAACCGCTCCGGCGCTGGCGCAGGATGCGGCGGGTTTCCAGCCCTATCTCATGTCGCTGCGGACCAAGGCGCTGGCGCAGGGGATCAGCGCCGCGACATTCGATGCGACCGTTCCCGGCCTGACCTACAACGCGCGTGTCGTCGAGCTCGATCGCGACCAGCCCGGAGGATCGCCCAACTCCGCCATTCCGCCGTTCGCGCCGTATCAGGCGCGTCACGTCGATGCCGCGCGGATCGGCGACGGCCGCGCCAAATATCGCGAACTGCGCCCGCTGCTCAGCCGGATCGAGCAACAGACCGGCGTGCCAGAAAGCATCATGGTCGCGATCTACGGCCATGAGACGAGCTATGGCCGCGTGCTTGGCGGGTTCGACCTGCCGCAGGCGCTGGCGACGCTCGCTTACGAAGGCCGCCGCCGCGATCTGTTCGAGGGCGAATTCCTCGCCACGCTCAAGATGATCGACATGGGCGTGCCGCGATCGCGCCTGCAGGGCAGCTGGGCGGGCGCCTTCGGCTATCCGCAATTCCTGCCGTCGGTCTGGCTGCGCCTCGCGATGGACGGCGACGGCGACGGCGACAAGGAGATCTGGTCGAGCGAACCCGACGGCCTCGCCTCGATCGCCAACTATCTCAGCAATGCCGGCTGGCGCCCCAATGTGCCGTGGGGCGTGCCCGTGGGCGTGCCCGCCTCGCTCGATCGCGCATCGCTGGGCAACAAGACGGTCCCGACGCGCTGTCCGCGCGTCCATGAACGCCATAGCCGCTGGAAGACGATGGCCGAATGGCGCGCGCTGGGCGTCTATCCCGCCGCGGGGCGCTGGGCGAGCGACGATACGCTGGCGACGCTGCTCGAACCCGACGGTCCTGGCCAGCGCGCCTATCTGCTGACCAACAACTACCGCGTCATTCTCGACTATAATTGCTCGAACTTTTATGCGCTCTCAGTGGGGATCCTGGCCGATGAAGTATCGCAATAACCTGATCGGCGGTATCGCCGCCGTAGCGCTGAGCGGCTGCGCCGCCGCCGACGAACCGCGCGTCGCGGCGGTCGGAGTCCCCGTCGCGCAGAGCGACGAGCCGGCAAGCGTAATCGGGGCGCCCTACACGATCGATGGCGTGATCTATACCCCCGCCGAGGTGCGCAGCTATGACGAGGTCGGTTATGCCATCATCGACCAGGCCGTGCCCGCCGATGGCACGACGATGCTCGGCGAACCCTATCGCGGCGATTATATCGCTGCGGCGCACAAGACGCTGCCGCTGCCAAGCTATGTCGAGATCACCGATATCGCGAGCGGACGCACCATCCTGGCGCGCGTTAATCAGCGCGGTCCGATGCGCGGCGACCGGATCGTGTCGTTGACTCCCGGCGCGGCCGCACAGCTCGGCATCGGTGACGATGCGCCCGCCGGAGTCCGCGTCCGCAAGGTCAACCCCAGCCAGTCCGAGCGCGACGTCCTGCGATCGGGCGGCATGGCGATCGAACGGATGCCGACATCGAAATCGCTGCTCTCCGTGCTGGCACGCAAACTGGCCGAACGGGGACCGGTACCGGTCGCGGCCAAGCCGGTCGATTCGATCGAGTCCGCTCCGGCCAAGGCCAAGCCCGTCGCCGTCCAACCCGCGCCGCCGGCCAAGTCCGCCCCGGCTCCGACTGAGTCGGTCGGCCAATATTATGTCCAGATCGCCGCATTCAAAAGTCGCGCGAGCGCCGACGGCGTCGCGGCCAAGGCGGGAGCCACGGTCTATCAGGGACCGGGCGTCTGGCGCGTCCGCTTCGGCCCCTTTGCGAGCGACGCAGAGGCCAGGAAGGCCTTGGCCGACGCCCGCGCAAAAGGCTATCCATCGGCCGTCACCGTCCACGAACGATGATCGCTTTCCGCCTTTAATCCGTCCGTTTTCACAGATCGAAAGTCACCATGAAATTGCATTCGCGCCTCGTCGCCTCGACCGTCCTTCTCTCGCTTGTCGCTTGGCCGGTTACCGCCGCGGCGCCGCCTTATGACAGCGCCGCACCGATCGCCTATATGGTAGACCTGTCGTCGGGTGCCGTCCTCTATGAGCGCGATGCCGATCGCCGGATCCCGCCGGCGTCGATGGCCAAGATGATGACCGTCTATACGCTGTTCGATCTCATCGAGAGCGGCGAATACAAGCTCGATCAGAAGCTCACGGTGCGGCCCGAAACGTGGGAACGCTGGCATGGCCCCAAGGCCGGGTCGACGATGTTCCTTTCGCCCAATCAGCAAGTCTCGATCCGCAACCTCCTCCACGGTGTCGTCACCGTGTCGGGCAACGATGCCGCGGTCGTCCTGGCCGAGGGGGTCGCCGGGACCGAAGAGGCGTTCGCCGGGCTGATGAACCAGCATGCGAAGAAAATCGGCCTCGCCAACAGCCATTTCGGCAACAGCAATGGCTGGCCCGACGAGGGCGTGACCTATGTCACCGCGCGCGATCTCGCCACGCTTGCGCGCCGTACGGTCGAGGATTTTCCCCGCCTCTACAGCGAATTCTACGGGCAAAAGGAATTTACCTGGGGTGAAACGATGGGTGGCAAGCCGATCACCCAGCCCAATCGCAATCCGCTGACCGGCAAGGTGAGCGGCGCCGATGGCCTTAAGACCGGTCATACCGAGGAGGCCGGCTATGGCTTTACCGGTTCGGCCGAACAGAACGGCCGCCGCATCGTCATGGTCGTCGCCGGCCTCGACAGCTATGGCGGCCGCGCGAGCGAAGCGGTCAAGTTCATCGACTGGGGTTTCCGGGCGTGGAAGACGCGTCCGTTGTTCGACAAGAATGCAGTGGTCGGCGACGTCAAGGTGCAGATGGGCGACAGCTCGACCGTTGCGGTCAAGGCGCCGCGCAACATCGCTGTCACCTTGCCGGCCGGAAGCAGCGCCGATATCCGCGTCGCCATCGGCTATGACGGCCCGGTGAAAGCGCCCTTCAAGGCCGGCGACCGGATTGCCGAGCTGGTCGTGCGCACGCCCGACATGCCCGCCCAGGTGACGCCGCTGATTGCCGCCGAGGACGTCGGCGAGGCCGGCTTCTTCCGCCGCGCATGGAACGGCCTGACGTCGCTTTTCTCCTAGGAACGAGCGGTTGACCGGGCGGTTCATCAGCATCGAAGGCGGCGAAGGGGTCGGCAAGTCGACCCAGATCGAGATGCTGGTCCAGGCCCTGAGCGAGCGCGGTATCGCCTGCCTCGCCACGCGAGAGCCGGGCGGCAGCGCGGGTGCCGAACTGATCCGCAACCTCCTGCTCGATGGCGAGGTCGGTCGCTGGAGCGCAGGACCCGAGGCGTTGTTGTTCGCGGCCGCGCGCGGCGATCATGTCGAAAAGACGATCCGGCCCGCGCTGGCCAAGGGCGAGTGGGTGATATGCGATCGGTTCATCGATTCAAGCCGCGCCTATCAGGGTACTGCGGGGCATCTCGGCGATGAAACGATCATGACCCTGCACCAAATCGGGAGCGGCGGATTGATGCCCGACCGGACGCTCGTGCTGACGCTGGGAGAAGGTGAGGGCCGCGCCCGAGCGCATTTGCGCGACGCCGGGAAGGGAGATCGCTTCGAGAAAAAAGACGATAAATATCATGCTATTGTCGAGCAGTCTTTTATCGAGTTCGTAAAAATGAATCCCGATCGGCTGCGGCTGATCGACGCCGCCGGTTCGCCCGAACAGGTCCATCGCCGCGTGCTCGATGCGATTGCGGGTGTGTGACGTGAACTGGATCGGACATGATGCGGCCGAACAAGCGCTGATCGATGGCTGGAACAGCGGCCGCCTCCATCATGCGTGGTTGCTTGCGGGACCCAAGGGAATCGGAAAGGCGACGTTCGCCCGGCGCGCAGCGCAATTCCTGCTGGCGCAGGGGGAGGCGCCTACGGACTCGCGTCCGGTGACGACGCTCGATGTCGCCGACGATACGCCCGCGCGCAGGCTGGTCGAAGCTGGATCTCATCCCGATTTCCGGACCATCGAACGACAGCTCAACGACAAGACGGGCAATCTGGCGCGCGGAATCTCGATCGACCAGATCCGCCAGGCGACGATGGTGCTTGGATCGACCAAAGGTCGCAGCCGCTATCGCGCGATCATCATCGACAGCGCCGACGATCTTGAAGCAGGCGGCGCCAACGCGCTGCTCAAGTCGCTCGAGGAGCCCCCCGCCGACACCGTCTTCTTCCTGATCAGCCATAGCAGCGGACGCCTGCTGCCGACGATCCGCTCGCGTTGCCGAAGCCTGGTATTCCGCGCGATTGGCGATGACGTCATGGCGTCATGGTTGCATGACGTCACGCCCGGTGCGAGCGCGGCGGACATTGCCGCATTGCTTGCGCTGGCCGCCGGCTCGCCGGGTCGGGCGATGCGCTTTCGCGATGCCGGGTTGGCACCGTTGTGGCGCGACCTCGAAACGTTGCTGACGGACGGGGATCGCGACCTGTCGATCGCCTCGCGGCTTTCGCAGGGGCTGGCGCTCAAATCGGCAAATGATCGCTATGAAGCGTTTCTCGAGCTCGTCCCT
>JAACTG010000113.1:73313-79260 GCA_009993585.1 Sphingomonadales bacterium | reverse complement strand
CCCAAGCGCGTATCGGCGTGGTCGTGCCGATTGTCGCACTGCTTATTTTCGGCCTGTTGGTCATGGCGCTTGGCAATGTGCGCATGGCGATCGCTGTGTTCACTACAGTGCCACTTGGTATCGCCGGGGGCATCTTCTCGCTCGCCCTCACGGGCTTGCCCTTTTCGATCTCGGTCGCGGTCGGCTTCATCGTGTTGGCAGGCGTGGCAGTGCTCAACGGGCTCGTTATGATGACGAGCATCCAGAGCAGGTTACACGCAGATATGCCGCTCGATGAAGCCATATTCGGGGGCGCCGTAGAGCGATTCCGCTCGGTGCTGATGACGGCGATCGTGCCGTCTTTAGGCTTCGTGCCGATGGCGATTGCGACGGGCACGGGCGCCGAAGTGCAAAAGCCGCTTGCGATCGTGGTAATCGGCGGATTGATAACTGCGACTGCGCTGACGCTGTTCGTTCTTCCTGCCGTCACGCGTCTGATACTCGGACGTAAAGGAAGCGATTGGACGGCTCGTTTCAAGCGCCGACTGCCAACTCTGCCCAAGATATCGTTCACGCGCTGGAAGCCGCGGCACCAAGCATGAATCGATTGAGCATGATGCAACCCAGACGAGGAGACAGCCAATGACGGTATCGCGGGATGACATGTTGCTGCGCATCTATACGGATGATGCAGCGATGCATGGTGACGACGATGTGGTGGATGTAATTGTCCGCCGGGCTCGAACGACGGGTTTGGCCGGCGCTACGGTGCTCCGGGGGCGGGTTGGCTTTGCCTCGGGCTCGGCTGTTCACGAGCACCATTCGTTCGGCATCGGCGATAATCCGCCAATGGTCATCGAGTTAGTCGATGCCGAGAGCAAACTCAGAGCCTTCCTGCCAATGTTGGCAGATTTGCGCGGGATCGGGTTGGCAACACTCGAAAAGGTAGAAATTGTCACTACGGGCCTAGGTGATACAAAATCAAAAGCGCCCGACAAAAGGAAAGCCTGATATGCTGGAAGTTCAAGAAATCGATGGCCTGCTTCATATCGAAGTGGGCGGTAAGCTCACACCATCAGACTATGATGCGTTCGTCCCGTTCTTCGAACAGGTGGCGAAACGCAAAACAGGAACCGTTCCAATGTTAATTGAACTCACCAGCGATTTTGCGGGCTGGGATATCTCCGGTATATGGCGTGAGCTGAAGTTCGACATTCGGCATAAGAATAAGTTCGGACGGATTGCTATCGTCGGCGATAGAAAGTGGGAGGAATGGGGAACGAAACTATCCGATTTGTTCTTCCGCGCAGACATACGGTTTTTCGAAGCTGACCAGAATCTCGCAGCGGACGCTTGGGTCCGCGAAGCGGGTCTTTGACCGATGGGTGCTGGTCACAGCCATGGTGAGGAAAAGATGAGCGATGGCCGCCTTATGCTGGCGGTCACGCTCAACGTCCTTCTTACATTCGCACAGACTATCGGCGGCATCCTTTCGGGATCGTTGGCGCTGATTGCCGATGCCCTCCATAATTTCAGCGATCTGCGCCATATCGGTCTGGTCACGCTCGAACGGGTCGAAGTGCTGCACGGCAGCCTGCCGAGTGCGGAGCGCCCGGAATGAGCGGCCACCATGACCACGGTAACCATGGCCACGCGCACGCGCCCGCCAGCTTCGGCCGCGCCTTCGCGGTTGGTATCGCGCTCAACGTCGCCTTTGTCGCCATCGAGGCGGGCTATGGAATATTTGCCAACTCGCTCGCGCTCCTCGCGGACGCCGGACATAATCTGAGCGATGTCTTCGGGCTGGTCATCGCCTGGGCGGCCGTGAGGCTGGGCAGCAAGGCGCCCAGTGCGCGCTATACCTATGGCCTGGGTGGAAGCTCTATTCTCGCCGCGCTGTTCAACGGCATCTTCCTGATGCTCGCCGCAGGGGCGATAGCCTGGCAGGCCTTGCTTCGGTTCGCCGATCCTCAACCAGTCGCGGGCAACACGGTCATGATCGTTGCCGGCATCGGGATCGCGATCAACACTGCAACGGCGCTGATGTTCATGCGGGGCCGCAAGAGCGACATCAATATCCGGGGTGCGTTCCTCCATATGGCGGCCGACGCCGCAGTATCGGCAGGCGTGGTGATCGCGGGCCTCGCCATCCGCAACACCGGACTGAGCTGGATAGACCCGGTCACGAGCCTCGCCATCGTGGCGGTGATCGTTTGGAGCACCTGGGGGCTGCTGCGCGAGGCAGTGGCGATGTCGCTGAACGCGACGCCTTCCGAGATCGACACAGCGAAGGTCTCATCGCACCTGGCAGGTCTCGATGGCGTCGCCTCGGTGCACGACCTTCACGTCTGGCCGATGAGCACGACCGAGACGGCGCTGACGGCGCACCTCGTGATGGGCGCGCCAGCCGACCGCGATCGCTTCTTGCAGAACACCGCAAGCAAGCTGCACGAGCGCTTCGGGATCGATCACGTCACCCTGCAGGTTGAAACCGGTAGCTGTCCGTGCCCCCTGGAGTCGCAAGAAGTGGTCTGATATGCAGGCGATCCTCTATACCCTCATCCCCCTCGCCGCTGTGGTGATCGGTGCGCTGGCCACCGTAGTTCGCCGACCTAGCGTGGGTTTTCAGTCAGGCGTGCAGCATCTCGCGGCCGGTGTCGTCTTTGCTGCGGCAGCGGGGGAGATCCTTCCCGACCTTAAGCACAGCTCCTCGCTTCTTCCCGTCCTGCTTGGTGCGGGGGTCGGGATTGCGGGGATGCTGGTGCTCAAGAGCGCTACTGAAAAAGGGGGTGGGCCGACCGGCCTCGCCGTCACGGCGGGCATCGATCTTTTAGTCGACGGACTGGTCCTGGGCATCAGCTTCGTAGCGGGCATGCAGCAAGGGATTTTGCTGGCCATCGCGCTCACGCTCGAGGTCCTCTTCCTCGGCTTGTCCCTCGCGGGCACGCTATCGGAAAGTATGTCTAAAATGCGAGCGGTCGTGCTGACGTGCGCGGTTGGTCTTGCGCTGCCGCTCGGTGCCCTCCTGGGCACGCCAGTCAGTGCCTTGCCGGCGGCATGGCAGACCGGCTTCTATGCTTTCGGCCTCATCGCTCTGCTCTATCTCGTCACCGAAGAATTGCTGGTCGAAGCGCACGAATGCCCGGAATCGCCGCTGACGACCTCGATGTTCTTCATCGGCTTCATGGCTATCCTGACCATTGAGGAACTGATGCAGTGATGGCTGGCAGCTCGCGGCCCAAGAGCCGTGAATCGGCTCTTGATTTAGCCATTAGACCGCAATGCGCCCACAACCAGTAATTCGAGCACGATGTGCCCCTAAGAGCGGCCATTACTCCTGACCGTCCCGCTTGAGGAACGAACGAAAGACAAAGCAAAACGGCCTCTTAAAGGCTGGTTTTCCGCTGCGCGAAAAGCTCAACAGCATCGGCCAATCCACATCCGCCTGAAAATTACTGGAACAGGTGCAGACCCGCCGCGTCCGCGATAACCCATAGTCCGATGGCCAAAAACAATAGCGCGGCGATGGCGCGCACGACCTTGAGAGAAACCCGTTCGACGATGGCCTTACCGAAATAGACCGCCGGAACATTGGCCAGCATCATGCCGAGCGTGGTGCCGATCGTTACCAGAATCACATTCTGGAATTGCGCCCCGAGCGCGATGGTCGCGATCTGCGTTTTGTCACCGATCTCGACGATGAAGAAAGTGAAGGTGGTTGTGAGGAACGCACCGAAGCGCGGTGCCTTGGGCTCTTCATCCTCTTCAAGCTTGTCCGGCACGAGCGTCCAAAATGCCATGACGACAAAGCTGATGCCGACGGCGTAGCGGAAGGCTGTGCCTGCCAACAGGCTGGCGACGGACTGGCCAACAAAAGCCGCGATACCGTGATTTGCCAGGGTGGCCACGAGAATGCCGAATATGATCGGCAGCGGTTTGCGAAACCTCGTCGCCAATATGATGGCCAAAAGCATCGTCTTGTCGCCGATTTCGGCAAGCGCGACGACGGCGGTCGAGGTGAGAACAGCTTCCACGATATATCTCCGGGCCGGGCTTCAAGACTGCAACGACACTTGACCCTCCGCCCAGCCGGACGAAAGTCAGGTGTCATTGGTCTCGCTCGAACGGAAATCTCCGAACCCCTGCGCCACGACCTCTCAGCCGAGTATGTTGACGCGAGGGAACCGTAAAGACGGCGAGCTACTCCCCAGATGACGGCCTTAGTCTAACAAGGAACAACCTTGCTTTCAACAGCCGCTATCGGGAGGTCCGGCGAACGGCTGGAAAAATCATGCCATATTTACAATTAGGAATGGCAGCAGCCGGTTCAGGTCGAACAGGATCAAAATGCCCAAGCTGACCCCATTCAACCAGCAATAGTTTACCTCGAATACCTCTCGTCTGTTGATCACTCCGCGCCTTGTGAGCGAGTGGGTAATCGAAGAAGCGGACTGGCCTATGCTGGCTTGAGAATTGGCAAGGATTGGCGAATGACGTGGACGGCTGATTTGAGGAACAGGACCGCGATAACTGCCCCCACAATAATATCTGGCCATGGTGATGCCGTCGCCGTGACCGCCGCCGCGGCGATGAGGACGCCCACATTAGAAATGACGTCATTGCGCGAGCACTCGAACGTGCTTGCCATGTTCACGTCCTTCGCCCGAAAACGCCATAGCAGGCGAAGGCACGCAAGATTGGCGAGCAGGGCGATTGTGCCGAATACCAGCATCAATGTCGAAGATGGCGGGACGCCCGAATCCAGTTTAATCGCTATATCGACCAGAATGCCCACGCCGAATGCCAAAATGAAAATTCCCTTGGCAAGCGCTGCGCCGCCCTTCCACCGATCGCTTCGAGAAATGGCAAAGATACTAAGGCTGTAGACCAACGCATCGCCCAGCATATCGACGCTGTCGGCCAACAGCGCGGTCGATCCGGCAATTATGCCAGCGGTAAATTCTGCGACGAACATAACCGCGTTGATTGCCAGCACAATCATGAGGACGCGTCGCTGGTCGGCCTGCGCTGCAAGCTTTTCCAGTTCACTTCCTTTGCCGGAACAACAATCGTCAGCCATAAATTCTGATACCTTGCACGGCCCAAGGACTGCAAGGGGTGTCGGCGGTGGCGAAACGATGCAGCAACAACCCTCTATCGCGGTTCGAACAGCTCGTCAGGTCATGATTAACGCCGCCAGACCGCAACGCGCCCAATCCACGTTGTAGCGTCCGATAACCTAGCAGCCCGAAAGCTACCGTTCTTTGACAATGGCATACACGCCGTCGTCTTAGCTGGCGACGGAATCGAACTTCTAGCCTATATCCGTGCGTCAAATCTTCCTTGGCCATCTGGGATGCAGATCATCGATCACGAAGGCATGGCTTCCGACGGCATGAGCCTGAAGGTGAGGATGGTTGGCAGGAAGATCATCATGCGTATGCGGGATATTTTCAGGGTCGCCCTTGGGCCACAGGAAAAATGCCAGCGCGACCCCGATCGCGGCCAACACGGCTAGCACGGCAAATGCGGCCGCTATGTTCGCACGCGCCCCGATCTGTCCGGCCAAGGGATAGGCGATCAGCCAGCAGACATGGCTCAGCGCGAATTGGGCCGCGAACAAGGCGGTTCGGTCGCTATCTTGCGACGAACGTCGGAGCAGCCGCCCCGATGGTGTCACCGTCGCCGCATAACCGATCCCCATGAGGACCCAGCCTGCCAGAAGCAGCGGCCAATAAATTGTGGTGTCGCCCAGGATGCTTGTGATGACGGCCATCGTGGCGAGCGCTAGCGTCAGCAGGACGCTCCCTGCGATCATAACCAGCCGGTCGCTGACGCGGTCGAGCAATCGGGGGAGAGCCAATGCTGCCAGCATCGAGCCGCCACCATAGGCGGCCAGGGTCAGGGCCACCTCGCTCTGCCCCAGCCCCATTTCTTTCACGATGACGACGGTATTGACGATCACCAT
>JAACTG010000113.1:36454-73302 GCA_009993585.1 Sphingomonadales bacterium | reverse complement strand
CTGCCGCAGTCAGCGTCACTGCGAGCAACCCGATCAGGCGTGGCGTCTTGAGATATATCCGCATGCCGCGCGTTGTCCGCGCCCATACTCCGCCGACCGTTCTAGCGGCCGCCTTTGCAGTTGGCAGGCTAACCGACAGGACCAACAGGGCCGAGGCCACAAATCCGGCAGATGTCCCTGCAAACAACCAGTGGAAGGTGATGACGGTCAATAGTGCCGCCGCCAACATCGGGCTGAGCAGGCTTTCCATATCGTAAGCGAGCCGCGAAAGGGACAGCGCACGGGTGTAGTCCCTTTCCTCTGGCAACACGTCTGGAATGGCCGCCTGAAAGGTGGGAGTAAAGGCTGCCGAGGCAGATTGGAGGACAAAGATCAGCGCGTAGATCTGCCATATCTGGTCTACGAAGGGCAACACCAGCGCCACCCCAGCCCTGACGACGTCCATCGCCACCAGTAATGCTTTTCGCGGCAGCCGATCGGCATAGGCACCGACGACGGGTGCGACACCGATATAGGCCACCATCTTGATGGCCAACGCGGTGCCAAGAACGGCGCCGGCATTGCTGCCCGCAAGGTCATAAGCGAGCAATCCAAGAGCGATCGTTGCTAGCCCTGTCCCAACCAATGCGATGATCTGGGCGAGAAACAGGTGCCGATATGTCCGATTTGCGAGAATATTAAGCAATTGGAATCCCTTTGCGGCTGGATAGCCCTACTTCGCATAACGCCGGATCACGGCCATCAATTCTGCGGCTCCTGCGGATCGCTCCTCTTGGCTCAATTGCTCTCCCAAGACATGCGCCTCGAGATGATCGACGATGATCTCGTCCATCAAGCCGTTGATCGCGCCGCGTGTGCCCGCCACCAGCTGCAAAAGTTCGGAACAGGAAACATCCTCGCTCAGCTGCCGCTCGATTGCGGCGACCTGACCCGATATCCGCTTGATCCGCGCAAGCAGTTCGCCCCGTTTTGCATCGATATGTGCCATATAGTATAGTCCCCTAGACTATAGAACTTCAACGAACAAGGTAGATTGGTATCATTCAGCGCAAAGCAACAGGCTTGTTGCAATTGCGAATGAATCGCATATATACCGCGTCGCAATCGAAGGGGAATCGGTGATGAAGTTTGCGAAAGCCGTTTTATGCGGATCGATCGCTATCGTTTGGGCAGGTCCGGCGTATGCCGGCCCAGCAGGCGGCGACAAAGTCTATGGCGCAACGGTCGAGGAGGGCGTGGCGGAAATCGAGACTCGTTATGGCCAGGTGGACGGCGGCGCAGACAATGGTGCGAACGTTTTCGTTCTGGAAGCTGCCTATGGCTTCACACCGCGATTCTATGGCGGAATAGTTGCCGAGTTCGTCGACGGCCCAGGCAGTGGACGCGAGTTGGAAGCAATTGCAGTTGAAGGAATTTACTCCATCGGGAAGATTCAGTCGCTGGGGATCGATGTGGCGGTTTATGGCGAATATGAAGCGGCGCTCGAAGGACCCGACAAGGTCGAGGCTAAACTTTTGCTGCAACGGGCACGCGGACGGTTTGATACGCGCTTGAATCTTGTGGCGGAAAAGGAATTCACTGCTTCCCCCATCGCTTTTGAATACGCCGCATCGGCCGATTATGCGGTTATCGGTGATTTTCGGCTGGGCGCAGTTGCACTCGGCGAACTCGGAAGCTCGCGCAAATTCTTGACGCGCGCCGATCATTTTCTGGGTCCGGTAGCGAAGTTTGAAATCGAAGGATTGCCCGGCAAAGGCGAGCTCGAGCTTGAAGGCGGTTATCTTTACGCGATCGGAGCCGCCCGCGACGAAGCAGATGGCCAGTTCCGACTGCTCATCGACTATGAGTTCCGATTCTAATCATGTTCCGCCCGCGCTACCGTCCGCAATTAGCAAGCTCCGATCTCTGTTTGGGTCGTGACGCTAATAAGAGTTTGTCGCAATTAGCTAGAACCTGTAGTATCTCCGAAGGACTAAGCTGAAGAATGACTTACCCAAAGAAATGTGCTGCCGCCGCTAGCGGGTATCCGCGTGGCGAGGTGCTCCGACTGCTTGCCATGCTGAGCGCGCTCCTCGCCGCCCTGCTGATCGCGCTCCCCGCGTCGGCAGCGACCGACGACGTTCAAACATCATGGCAGCTTCTCGATTATATCGCGGTCGATTATTCTGGCGCGGTCACGAATGGCGCCGTTGTCAGCCAGACCGAGTTCGCGGAAATGAACGAGTTCGCTGACACAATTTCCGAACGGCTCGCGTCGTTGCCAAGCAAGCCCGAGCGGGGTCGTCTTCTGACGGATTCGAAACGCCTGAAATCTCTCATTGCGGCTAAGGGCACAGCTGAGGATGTGGCATCTCTAGCCCATCGGATAGCTGCCAATCTCCTCAAGGCATACCCGATTGCGCTGGCGTCAAAATCGCCGCCTGATCTGGCAAGGGGCAACACGTTGTTCGCCCAGAATTGCGCGAGTTGCCACGGCGTGTCGGGGAATGGCAAAGGCCCGAACGCCGCCAAGCTTGCTACCCCTCCTGTAGCTTTCACCGATCGCGAACGAGCGCGTCAACGCAGTCTGTTCGCGCTACAGCAGGTGATCAGCAACGGGATCGATGGCACCGCGATGCAAAGCTTTTCGTCGTTGCCCGTTGGCGATCGTTGGAATCTCGCCTTCAAAGCTGGGACTTTCGCGTTTCCCGAGGAGCTGGCGGAGCAAGGAGAGGCAATCTGGAAGTCCGATCCCGCAGTGCGCAAGCAAATTCCCGATCTCGAAGCACTGGTCGACAAGACTCCAGAAGCGCTCGCAGACGCCATCGGCCCCGCTAAGGCAGACGCTGTCATGGCATATCTGCGCCGGCATCCGGAAGCTGTCATGGCGACGACGAATGGGGTGGCTTCTCTTGAGGTGGTTCGATCGAAGCTCGAACAGAGTGTGAATGCCTATCGGTCGGGAGACCGAAGCGCCGCCAAAAAGCTCGCTCTGGCGGCCTATCTGGACGGCTTTGAGCCGATCGAACCGGCCCTTGGCGCCCGCGACGCTACTCTTTTGAGCCATATCGAACGCAGCATGGGCGAATATCGTGCTTCCATTGATCAAGGCGCACCGGTCGAAACAATTGCCACCCAGGCGGCGATATTGAACACGCTCTTCGACGATGTCGAACGGGTGCTATCACCTGATGCAACCAGCGGCACGGCTTCCTTTATCGGTGCCTTCACGGTGCTCTTGCGTGAAGGCGTAGAGGCGCTGCTTATCGTCGTCGCGATGATTGCCTTTCTCGGCAAAGCCGAACGACGTGATGCACTGCGTTATGTTCATGGTGGCTGGGCTGGCGCGCTCATCGCCGGCGGCGCAACCTGGGTGGTAGCAACCTATGCGATCGGGATCAGCGGGGCCAGCCGAGAACTTACCGAGGGCTTCGGATCGATTCTTGCAGCGGTGATACTCCTGTCGGTCGGGATCTGGATGCATGGCAAAGCCCAGGCGGGTCAGTGGCAGCGTTATATCCAGGAAAAGCTCTCCAAGGCGCTTGATCGAAAATCAGGCTGGTTCCTGTTCGGCCTCGCCTTCGTCGTCGTGTATCGCGAAGTGTTCGAAACGATCCTTTTCTACGCCGCGCTTTGGGCGCAAGGCAGCGGGGCCGCGATGCTTGCGGGGGCTGGGACTGCGGCCCTGCTCCTCGGTGCGATTGCCTGGGCAATGCTTCGTTACAGTCGGAAATTGCCGATAGCGACCTTCTTCAGATACAGTTCCTGGCTGATGGCTGTCCTGACCATAGTTCTGGTGGGTAAAGGGATCGCCGCCCTGCAAGAAGCAGGCTTGATCGACATTGCGCCACTGTCAAATGTTCCGCGCGTGTCGGCGATAGGACTGTTTCCGACCGTCCAATCCACCGCCGCGCAGTTTATTATGCTGCTAGCGATCATTGTTGGTTTTTCGTTGAATCGGTTCCGGAGCCAACGAGAGGCGCCAAATGCGAAAGGGTAATCGATTCCACCGAACTCTGAGCAATAGCCCCGGTCCGGTTTGCTTGGCGCCCAACCTCCTCGTATCACGTGCGGCGATCCTTGCTCTGACAAGCCGATCCGGCTAGATGAGCCCGATGCGTAGCTTCGTTCGCCTCGTTTTGCTGATCGCCGCATGCGCGGGTCTTATGGGGCAAGCTGTGGCTTTCGCCGCGGTGCCCGTAGCAATGCCGGCCATGGCTACGACGATGCAGGCGCCAGCGATGAACGACTGCGACACCATGACTGCAATGACGGGCGACACAAGCGCACCGTGCAAAAAGATGACTGCCGACTGTGCCGCGACCATGGGGTGCGCCACACCGGCTGCAATTATCGGCGATCGCTTGGTCCGATCGACTGACAAGGTTGCCGCGCTGCCGGCGATATGGCCCGCGGTTACCTCGCTCGACGGCCTGACACTCAGCCCCGAGCCGCATCCCCCTTCCTCCTTGCCGGGATAATAGAGGTCGCGCGATAGCGGCAGGCGCCCAGCGCTCGTCGCAAATCCACGGCCCCGGATCGACTCTTCCACGATCCCGTTGCGGTGCGTTCCATACGCTTGCGTAACCTACTCACAATTGAACGATTTCCCCGCTCGCCGTGAGCGTTCACGCACCCGTTGCGTAAACGCGAGGCGTAGCCGACCAATCCAGGATGCTTGGATGCGATATTATCATGTCTTGCCGCTGCTAGCGGTTCTCCCGTCCGCTGCGATGGCGCAATCGGTTACCTTCACCGAAGCGCTGGCGGCGGCCGAGCGCAGCGCGCCCTCGATCGAGGCGCGTGGCCTCAACCTTGAAGCCCGCCGCGCGGAAGCGGGCGCAGCCGATGAACTGCCCGATCCCCGACTGTCGGTCGGGTTGCAGAACTTCCCGATCTCGGGACCGCCCGCGTTCACGCTCAACGGCACGATGATGACGATGACGCGGATCGGGATCGAGCAGGAACTGCCCAATCTTGCTAAGCGTCATGCCCGCGCCGCACGCGCCACGGCTGACGTGACCCTGGCGGCCGCGAATGCAGATGTAACCGCCAAGGAGGTGCGCAGCGGCGCAGCGACGGCATGGATCGATCTTGCCTATGCGCAGCGACGGCTTTCCTCGCTCGACACGATCATCGCCGATCTGCACAGATACGCGCCGATGGCGACGAGCGCGGTCGAGGTCGGCGCCGCACGGCCCGCTGAGAGTCTGGAAATTCAGCAATCGATCGCAGTCCTAGAAGACGCCCGCAGCGCCATCGCGGCCGATGTCGGCCAAGCGCGCGCGCGGCTTGCCCGCTGGACCGGTGAGACCGACCCGCAAGCCGCCGGGCCGATGCCCGATCTTTCGGTATCACGGCTCGAATTGGTCGGCAGTCTCGATCGTCAGCCCGAACTCGGACTGGCCTCGGCTCGCACCCGATCCGCCGAGGCCGATGTCGACCTAGCGCGCGCCGAAAAGCGTCCCGATTTCGGGGTCAACGTCGCTTATGGCCGCCGCGATCCGGCTTACGGCGACTTGCTGTCGGTCGGCGTGTCGGTCTCGCTGCCGCTATTCGCCGGACGCAGGCAGGAACCCCGGATCGCCGCGAGGCGGCTCGACCTGGCCGCGGCAAGAGCCGAAACCGAGGACGTGCGCCGCAAACTGCTCGCCGAACTCGACGGCGGCCTCGCCGAATATGAAAGCCGCTACGCTCAGTGGCAGCGCGCGCGCGATGTCCTGCTGCCGCTGGCGCGCAAGCAGGACGGTCTTGAGGTCGCGAGCTTTTCGGCCGGCAATGCCGATCTGCTCGACGTCATCGCGGCCAAGACACGGCTCGCCAATATCGAGCTGGCAGTCATCGACCGTGAGGCGCTCGTCGCCGCCCAAGCGATCAATCTCAAAATTACCTTCGGGAGCATCGATCGATGACCAACGTTTTTACACGCCTTTCGCCGCGTCAACGCTCGTGGTTGGCAGCAGGCGCGATCTCGGTTTTGGCGGGCGCGACCGGTTATGGCCTGGCCACGATGGGCGGCACGCCAGCTACCGAGGCATCGGGCGCAGCGAGCGATGCGAAACGCGAAGTGCTCTATTATTACGATCCGATGGTGCCTCTCGAACATTACGACGATCCCGAGACCCTGTCCTCGATGGGGATGAAAACCATTCCCAAATATGCTGACGAGGCGGGCGATAGCGCGGGCGTTCGGATCGATCCTGCGCTGGTGCAGAATTTCGGCATCCGCACCGCCGTGGCGCAGTTCGGCACGCTCGAAGACAAGACGTCGGCGACCGGTGTCATCGCGTTCGACGAGCGCAACGTCGCCATCGTCCAGCCGCGCGCCAGCGGCTTCGTCCAGCGCACCTATGGCCGCGCACCCGGCGATGTGATCGGCAAGGGTGCGCCGCTGGTCGATCTGCTGGTTCCAGAATGGGGCGGCGCGCAAGCCGAGTTTCTTGCGGTCAAGCGGACCGGCGATGCGGCTTTGACTCGGGCGGCGCGCAATCGGTTGATGCTGCTCGGCATGCCGCCGGGCCTGATCTCCGCGGTCGATCGCAGCGGACGACCGCATACGACGATCACGATATCGGCGCCGATCGGTGGGACGATCACCATGCTCGGCGTGCGGTCGGGAATGAGCGTCACAATGGGTCAGACGCTCGCCGAGATCAAAGGGCTCGGCACCGTGTGGCTCGACGCGGCGGTGCCCGAAGCGCTGGCGGGAAGCTTGCGACGGGGTCAGCCGGTTGCAGCGACGTTGGCGGCCTTTCCCGGCGAAACCTTCCGCGGGCAGGTGAAGGCGATCCTGCCGCAAGCGCAGAGCGAAAGCCGGACGCTGACCGTGCGTATCGAACTCGGCAATCGCCGTCTCCGGCTCAAACCCGGGATGTTCGCCAGCGTCGCATTCAGCGGTAGTGGCCGCGATGCCCTGCTGGTGCCGTCCGAAGCGCTGATCCGCACCGGCGCACGCACGATCGTCATGCTGGCAAAGGACAAGGGTGCGTTCCGCCCCGCCGAGGTGACCGTCGGTCGCGAAGCGGGCGGCCAGAGCGAAATCCTTGCGGGCCTTTCGGCGGGTGAGAAGGTCATCACATCGGGCCAGTTCCTGATCGATTCTGAAGCGAGCCTGGCGGGCCTCGACGTGCGCCCAATCGGAGCGGCTGCGGCTGCCGACAAGGCGCAAAAACCGGCGGCGAAGGACAAAGTCTACTCGACGATTGGCACGATCAAAGCGATCTCCGCGGCCAAGGTGACGCTCGACCACCAGCCGGTCAAAGCTTTGGGCTGGCCCGCGATGACGATGACCTTCCGCATCGCCAATCCGACCATTGCACGCGGTTACAAACCCGGCGACCGGGTCAGGTTCGGCTTCGTTCAGGCCGAGGCTGGCCCCACAATCCGCACAATCACGAAGGCGTCGGCGCAATGATCGGCCGGATCATCGATGGCGCGATCGCCAACCGGATGTTCGTCGTCCTCGCCGCGATAGTTTTAGCGTTGGCGGGAATATGGGCGGTGCAAACGACCCCGGTCGATGCCTTGCCCGATCTGTCCGACGTCCAGGTCGTCATCCGCTCGAACTATGCGGGCCAAGCGCCGCGCATCGTCGAGGACCAGGTGACCTACCCGCTGGCTACGACAATGCTATCGGTGCCGGGCGCGAAGACGGTGCGCGGCTATTCGTTCTTCGGCGACAGCTATGTCTATGTGATTTTCGAAGATGGCACCGATCTCTATTGGGCGCGTTCGCGCGTGCTCGAATATCTCAACCAGGTGCAGGGCCGCCTGCCCGAGGGCGTGACGAGCGCGCTTGGTCCCGATGCGACGGGGGTTGGCTGGATTTACGAATATGCGCTCGTCGATCGCAGCGGCCATCGCGACCTCGCCCAGCTGCGAAGCCTGCAGGACTGGTTCCTGCGCTACGAGCTCAAGACCGTTCCGGGTATCGCCGAAGTGGCGAGCATCGGCGGCATGGTGAAGCAATATCAGGTCGTGCTCGATCCGCAGAAACTTGCGAGCTACGGCGTCACCCATGCGCAGGTGGTTGCCGCCATCCAACGCGCGAATCAGGAGGTCGGCGGTTCGGTGCTCGAACTCGGCGAGGCCGAATATATGGTGCGCGCGTCGGGCTATCTTCAGAAACTCGATGATTTTCGCGCAATCCCGCTCAAGACCGCGCAAGCCGGCGTGCCCGTCACTTTGGGCGACGTCGCCACCATCCAGCTCGGCCCCGAAATGCGGCGCGGTATCGCCGAACTCAACGGCGAGGGGGAGGTTGCTGGCGGCGTCGTCATTCTTCGCCAAGGCGCCGATGCGCGCAAGGCGATCACTGGGGTCAAGGCGAAGCTCGACGAACTCAAGAGCGGGCTGCCTCCGGGCGTGGAACTCGTCACCACCTACGATCGCTCGCACCTGATCGACGCGTCGGTCGAGAATCTGACGCACAAGCTGATCGAGGAGTTTATCGTCGTCGCAATCGTCTGTGCGCTCTTCCTCTGGCACATTCGTTCGGCGCTCGTCGCGGTAGTGACGTTGCCACTGGGCGTGCTCGCGGCCTTCGTCATCATGCGGTATCAGGGGATCAACGCCAACATCATGTCATTGGGCGGGATCGCGATCGCGATCGGCGCGATGGTCGATGCCGCGATCGTCATGATCGAGAATGCGCACAAGCATATCGAGCGTTGGCGTCACGACAATCCCGATGGCGATCTGGTCGGCGACGAACGCTGGATGGTGATCGCGCGCGCGGCCAAGGAAGTGGGTCCGGCGCTGTTTTTCAGCCTGATGATCATCACGCTGTCGTTCATTCCCGTGTTCACGCTGCAGGCGCAGGAGGGGCGGCTGTTCGCTCCGCTCGCATTTACCAAGACCTATGCGATGGCATCGGCCGCGATCCTGTCGATCACGCTGGTGCCGGTGCTGATGGGCTGGCTGATCCGCGGGCGCATTCCCGACGAGCAAGACAATCCGGTCAACCGCATGCTGACGCGGGCGTATCGCCCGGGTCTCGACTGGGTGATGAAGCGGCCCAAGCAGACGCTGGCGATTGCCAGCGCGATCTTCCTCACGACCTTGGTGCCGCTGACCCAGCTCGGCGGAGAGTTCCTGCCGCCGCTCGATGAGGGCGACCTACTCTACATGCCGACTGCGCTACCTGGCCTATCGGCGGGACAAGCCTCGCTGCTGTTGCAACGCACCGACCGGCTGATCAAGTCGGTGCCAGAGGTCGCAACCGTGTTCGGCAAGGCAGGACGCGCCGATACCGCAACCGATCCCGCGCCCTTGACGATGTTCGAAACCACGATCCGTTTCAAGCCGCGCGACCAGTGGCGCGACGGGATGACGTCCGAGAAACTGATCGAGGAGCTCGACCGCACCGTCAAAGTGCCCGGCCTCGCCAACATCTGGGTGCCCCCGATCCGCAACCGTATCGACATGCTCGCGACTGGGATAAAGAGCCCGATCGGCGTCAAGGTGTCGGGCGCGGACCTTACTCAACTCGATCGGATCGCGAGCGAGATCGAGACCGTCGCCAAGACCGTGCCCGGCGTCAGCTCGGCGCTCGCCGAACGCCTGACCGGCGGTCGCTATATCGACGTCGACATCGATCGCGCGGCAGCGGGCCGCTTCGGTCTCAATATCGCCGACGTTCAGCAGATCGTATCTGGCGCGGTCGGCGGGGCCAATGTCGGGCGAACGGTCGAAGGTTTGGCCCGCTATCCGATCAGCGTGCGTTATCCACGCGAGCTTCGCGACAGCATCGGCGAACTGCGCGCGCTGCCGATCCTGACGCCGTCGGGACAGCAGATCACCTTGGGGACGGTCGCCAAGCTCGACGTGACGAGCGGTCCGCCGATGCTCAAGAGCGAGAACGGTCGTCCCACGACCTATGTCTATATCGACGTGCGCGGGCGCGACCTCAGCTCGGTTGTCGGCGATTTGCAGGATGCGATTGGCGCCAAGGTGAAGCTCTCGCCCGGCGTCAGCCTGACCTATGCGGGACAGTTCGAATATCTCACCCGCGCGGTGGAAAGGCTCAAGATCGTCGTTCCGGCGACGCTCGCGATCATTTTCCTGCTGCTCTACCTGATCTTCCGCCGGTTCGATGAGGCGGCGCTGATCATGGGAACGCTGCCGTTCGCGCTGACCGGCGGTTTCTGGCTGCTGTGGCTGCTCGGTTATAACCAGTCGGTGGCAACGGGTGTCGGCTTCATCGCGCTCGCGGGCGTTTCGGCCGAGTTCGGAGTGGTGATGCTGATCTATCTCAAACATGCGCTCGCCGAACGCGGCGATGCGCCTGACACCGAGCAGGTCGATACGGCGGTGCGCGAAGGCGCGCTGCTGCGGGTCCGGCCCAAGGCGATGACCGTCGCAGTGATCCTCGCCGGCCTGTTCCCGATCCTGATCGGCACCGGCGCGGGGTCGGAGGTGATGAGCCGCATCGCCGCCCCGATGATCGGTGGCATGATCACCGCGCCGCTGCTCTCAATGTTCGTGATTCCCGCCGCGTATCTGCTGATGCGGCGGCCCAAACACCCCCCGGGCGATCCTGCCCTTATTTGAAGGAGAAGACGATGAAGACGATGATCACATTCGCGGTGCTAGGCACGGCGCTGACTTTGACCGCATGCGGCGGCGCGCCTCAGGACACTGGCGAGACGCAAACTAATATGTCGGGGACAATGGACGAAATGCCCGCTGATGGCGCGATGATGGGCGATACGCACGACGGTATGACGGGAGCAATGGGCGACCACAAAATGGCGTCGAGCACAGCTACCGTCACGGCGATCGACGCAAAAGCGGGCAAGGTTACGCTCAATCACGCGGCCATGCCTGCAGCGGACTGGCCCGCAATGACTATGGAGTTCGCCGCTCAGCCAGAGCTGCTGAAGGATATCGCCGTCGGCGACAAGGTCGCGTTCGACGTATCAATCAAGGACGGGGGCGGCGAAGTGATCGCAATCACCAAACAGTAAGCACCGCATGGGATGAAAAAGCGATCACGGCTCATCGAATTACCTAAAGTGCCGCGCACGTGATCTGCGCGGCACAAACCGTCTACGCACCTTGCTTCTTTGGCGAATAGATGGGCGCCCACGTGCGCAAGATCGCGTGCAAGGCTTGCGGGTTCCCTCGGCGAATACGTTCGCATGTGCCTGAAGAGCGAGTCCGCTCTGCACTATTTAAGCGATAGAAGCCGCCATTCAGCTGCCGGCCCAGAAGCAGCTATTCGGCTCTCGATTTAGCCGCCGGAATGCAACGCGCCCAATTTCACTCACTCGAGAGGTCTGTGGCGTAGCCTGCTTTGCGGCCAGCCCTGCAGCCTGACAGAACAGGAGCGCTGGTTTGATTACCCTGCGAATACAAATCCGTATGCACATAGTAGTGGAGCGGCAGCGATCAATACGGCATAGCGAGCTCACGAGGAGGGGAAAGTGGCGAGCGAACCGATCAACGACATCATCAACTGGTCAGGTTCGCAACAACCGTGGCGGCGCGATTGCCTGCGCCGGCTCGCCATTTCCAACGACCTGACCGAGGCGGATCAGGACGAGCTTCTGGCGATGGTCAAGCACGCAGCCGGTTTCACGCTCGCTAGCGAGCCTCCTGCGCCGATTGCCTTCACCAAGGCGCATTTCGGTGGCGGCGCGCAGACGCCGGTGGTGCTGAAGGGTATCGCCAATGTCGAAGGCGTCAACCGACTCGTCGCCAAGGCGTCGCTCAGTTTCTGCCCCAAGGCGCTGACTATCGTTTATGGACGAAATGGCAGCGGCAAGAGCGGTTTCGTTCGTATACTGCGCACGGCGTGCCGGACGCGCATCGAAAATCCTGCCGTGCTCAAGGTCCTCGCCGATGTCTATGGCGACGGAGCGAGCGCGCAGGCGGCCGATATTTTGGTCGATTTCGGCGACGGCAATGTCCCGATCGCCTGGACCCCAGGCATGGCCGCGGTGCCGCAACTCGCTCAGGTTGCGGTCTTCGACAGCGCGTCGGCGGAGGTCTATGTCGATGGCGGCAATCAGATCCGCTATCTGCCCTTCGGTTTGGCGCTGCCGCACCGGCTGAACGCCGTCTGCCTCGCGTTCAAGGCAAAGCTTGAGGCCGAGCAGCTCACAGCGGTCGGCGGCAAAATCGCGCTGAGTTCGATCGCGTTTCCGATCGCGCGCAAGACACCGGCGCAGACATTCAACACCGGCCTTAGCAAGACTACGACCGATGCGGAGATCAATGCCGGCACTGCGTGGAGCGTAGATAATGAGAGGCGGCTCGAGGAGATCAGCAGTCTGCTGGCGGCGGGCGCGACGACGGCATCCGATCTCGCCGCGCTGCTGAGTTGGATCGATGCCGTCAAACTCGAATGCGAAAGTGCGACACATGCGCTCGGCGACGAGGCGCTTTCGGCGCTTTCGGCGCTGCGCGATTCGGCGACAACCGCGCGAGAAGTCGCGCAGATTGCGGCCGGCGCGCTGTTTGACGATGCGCCGCTCAACGGCGTCGGCAGCCAGACCTGGAGAGCTCTGTGGCAGGCGGCGCGCGATTACTCGGTGACGGAAGCCTATTTCGATCAGCCCTTTCCGGTGGTCGGTGACGATGCCGTCGCCGCCGTCTGCGTTCTCTGCCAGCAGCCGCTGGAGACGGGCGGCATCGACCGGATGCAGCGCTTTCAGGCATATATGGACGACGCGCTCGATACGGCGGCCACAACCGCCGAGGCTGCGGTCACCAACGCCTTGGCTACCCTACCCGCCCTGGCTCATCTCTTGGGCGACGAAATCACTGCGCGAATCCAGCAGGTGCGTGCGCGCGATGCCGCGCTTGCCGACGCACTTGAGAGTTTCCAGGCTTCCGTCGCTGGGCGCTATGCCAACGCGAAGGCCCGACTGAACGGCGCTGAGCTGGCCAACGTGACGCCGCTCGCCTCGCCGCTCGCGGCGGTAGAGGCGCTGTCCACCAAACTTGGCGACGAGAAAGCCGCGCTCACCCAAGCCAGTCTGGTGGAGGGTCGCCAGAAGCTCGAAATCGAAAAGGCCGAATTGGAGGACCGCAAGATCCTTCACGCCAACAAAGCGAAGCTCACCACCCGGCGCGACCTGATGGTGACCGATGCCACTTATGCTAAGGCGCTTACTCTCGTCGCTACAACCGGCATTACCAAGCGGGCGAATGAGCTCATCGATACCCATCTGACCGCGGCGGTGATCACGCGGTTCGACGCCGAGCGCACCAATTTTGAAATATCGCATCTCAAGGTCGGGCTGGCGCGTAAAAGCGGGCAGACCAAGGCCGAGTTCGAAATCGATCCGCAGACCAAATTGACCAAGCTTACCTCGCAGATCTTAAGCGAAGGCGAGCAGCGCGCGTTGGCGCTCGCCGGCTTCCTGACCGAAGTCGCGCTCACTGATGGGTCGGGGCCAATCGTAATCGACGATCCGGTGTCCTCACTCGACCGCGATCGCAGCGCAAGGGTCGCCGACCGCATCGCTGCCGAAGCTCTGAGCCGGCAGGTCGTGGTGTTCACTCACGACATCGTTTTCTTCAACGAACTGTGCCGCGCCGCCGACAATATCGGCATCGAACCCGTGACGATTGCGCTGTTCAGCGATCTCGACGCGGCGGGCAAGATCGACGCGGCTGGCGTGGTCTGGAAGGGCCTCAACGTCGCCAAGCGGATCGGCGCCATCAAAAGCGCCTTCGCACCGTTGCCCAAGATCCACGCCAACAGCCCCGCCGACTACGAGTTCGCGATCAAAAACCTGTATGGTCGGCTGCGCGATACTTATGAGCGGATGGTCGAAGAGATCATCTTCAGCGACATCGTCCGGCGCGGCGTCGATGTCATCCAGACTCAGATGTTGCGCTATGTTACCTTGCCTGACGATCTCGCGATCCGCTTCCACGACGGGATGACGCAGGCGAATACTCACAGCCACGACAATCCGGCCGCAGACACCGTGCCGGTGCCGTCACCCGACCAGTTCAACGTCCATCTCGCCGAGCTCCAGCAGCTGATCGACGACTTCAAGTCCGCCAAGGCCGCGGCGGAAGCGGCGAGACCCCAGATGAAACCCAAGATATGAGATCATCACCGTCACGGGCCCTCTCGCTCCGCAGGCAGATGCGTCTCGCTCTGGTCTCCTGAATTGACGAGAAGGCGAAGCGAACCGGCAGGTGATTAGATAATGGCCAGACGATATGTGCCGGGCTTCGTTGCGACCGAATAGGACGGGCGCAGCTTCACTTCACGACGAAACAGAACAGCGCGCGTTGGCAGGTCGGATAACGGCAACTTGGTCCAAGCGGACTGCCCGGCGGCGTTGGCTCGATAGGAAAAGATATAAGCAAGGTCTGTTCCCCGGCCCTCGGGCGCTGGCGAATGTGGATGCAAAAAAGGGGCGACTGCCGCAGCAGCCGCTCCTTCTTCACGCTAGCTCGATTGGCTCGTCGACAAACCTCAGCTGGAGCAGATGCTCGCTAAGCTCGCGCGCCCCCCGCTCGTAGGCCAACTCGCCCCATGACTGCCACCGATCGATCCGTTCGTGCAGCCACAGATACATCCGATCACGGGCGTATGTGTCAACGAACGGCATTGACCATAGCTTGCGCCTGAGCGGGACGTTGGGCCCAAGTGCATCGCCGACCAGCACAATCGCCATCGACGAACCGACGATTTCGCGCTGGAACCTGTATTGCAGCAAGGCCGCGGCACGTTCCTGAGCGGCCATGATTGTCTCGCGAACCTCCTCATCCATGCCCAGGTTGAGGCCGTGATAGGGTTTGAGGCTGGCAAGCCCGATTGGCATCGGCGCGTCCTTGGGGGACCGTGTCGAGGCGAGCATCAGCAGCACCGCGTGACCCTCTGCCGACAGGTCGGTGTTGAAATCGCAACCCGGCACGAACTCGACCAGCGCCTGGCCATGCAGCCAGGCACCGTAATGCCTGGCTCTGTCCCATCCGCCGAACAGGTCGTAAGCGCTTTCCTCGATCCCGATGATCCGGCGGTCGATGGCGACGAGCACCGCCAGCAGCAATTCCAGCTCGCTGTTCATGACATCGGTCCGAGCTATCGGACCCATGCCAAGCCTCGAAACCCAGAATGCCTCGCGCACGCTGTTCCACAGGCGGCCTTCCTCGTCGGCAAGAGGCGGCGTGCTGTAGACCTCGCCTTGGGCAGTCATCCAGTAACCCCATGGCAAATTGGGATTGCGGCGCTGCTCATATGGGATGTCCCGATGCTCGTTCATGACCGGCCCTCCGGATCAAGTCCGATGGGCGGGATTGAGGTGGAGACGTCTACGGCAACGCCGGCGGCACCATCACCCTCGCTGATGGCCTTGAGCTGCCGGGCGAGCTTGACGGTTTCGCGATAGACATAAGCCTCGGTGCGGTAGGCCTGGCCGTTCTCCTCGGCGAGCGGTTTGCCGGCCCGGTCCGGAACATAGTCGTATCCGTGATCGCACGAGAACCCGAGCCACCAAAGCGCATCGTCGGGCGCAGCGGACGGATGGCATACCGAGATGTCCTCGGGTCCTCGTTCGTCACACGCAGCAGCATAATTGAGCCCGCCATGCACGGCCATACCGAGCATCGACGGGATTGCGTCAGCGAAGAAGCCAAACAGCGGGTGATCGGGCGTCAGACCCACATAGCCTGACAGAACGCCGTTTTCTTTTCGCAAGACTGTGCAGGCAAGCCCGGTCGACGCATCGATCCACGCGATTTTATCCGGCTCGTGCTTCCAAGGCCCGTCACCGAACGGGTGACGGCGGCCCTTGATCACGAGCTGGGTAGGCTCGATCGTGGCCTCGTCGATGGGATAGAGCTTCTGGGCAGGAGCCGGCACGAGGGCGCGGCTGGGAGTATTCTTCTTGGGCATTTTCAATTCCTTTCAGGCACAAAAAAGCCGCTCGGTCCGAAATGGACGGGCGGCTGCTGGATGCTCGGCATGGCGAGCGCTTGGTTGGCGCGTCATTTGGTAGCCCACGCGCTGTGGGCTTATGTATTCTGCACTCAGGTCATGGCGTCCTCCTCCTGCTTTTTGCGGCGCACACGCGGTGCGTCGGCGCGATAGACCTTGCCGCGAAGGCCGGCCTGGCGAAGCCGCGCGTTCGCCCAAGGCTTGAAGTCACGCGTGACGAACGGACTGAGAGGCGCGCTTGCAATGGCCGCGTCGGCAATTGCCATAACGCTCGCCGCGCGGTCGCATTCGATTGCACCGTTCGATGCCAGGTGACGTAGCGCGATGACGCTGGTGGTGAGGACGTCGGCCGCCACGTGGTCGCGAACCTTGTCCCACTCTCCCCGCTCGGCGAGCTTGCCGATCTCTTTTGACGGCGACGGCTTGGTCGGGATCGAGCTGGCCGCAGCATATTCCTGCAGGTGCACCGGTTCAGCCTGCACCACGGTCGATCGGCACAGATCGAGCCGTTCTCGAGCATGGGGAGAGGTTTCTCGCAGCTGTATCGGCAGGACCAGATCATATTGGCAAGCGAGATGGCGCAGGACCGCGAAGTCGCGGACCTCGCCGCCCCAGGTCACCAGCACGCTGTCAGCGGTGTCTTTCAGCGTGTCAAAGAACGCGACCACCATGTCACGCTCGTCCGTGACGTCACGCGCCAGCACGACCGGCCCGACGATCTCCGGGACGTCTTGCCCCGGCAAGAACCGCAGCGTAATCCAGCTTGCCGCCGAGAGATGGTGAAACGGCCAGCGGACCTTGTCGCGACCGTGCGCCGTGTGCGCGTTGGCACCTTCCCGAACGGTGTAGGCGTAGTGCGCGTCGCGATCGAAAATATATTCGAAGTCGGCAACGATGTAAGTGCGAGCCGCACGTTTATCGACGTCGTTGCGATGTGCCGCGAACAGACGCGCTTCGCGTTCGAGCGGATGGTCGAACGTGATGTTGGTATCGGTCATATTGGGATTCCTTTTTCATAACAAAAAGCCCGCCAGTGGCGGGCTCGTTTGGGCTGTTGGATTGGTGGAGGATTACCGGTGGCGATTGCACGCGGTCGTGGCGCGCTCGGTCAGCATGCGAAGACCGTTGCGATAGGCCCAGGCCTGTTCGTGCTCGACTTTGTCTGCGGGAAACTCGCACTGCCAGAACCGACGATCGGCGTTCCACCGATAGCCCCGCGCCTTCAGCTTGTCCTTGGTGCTGTAGGGCGCGCCCTCTGCCTGGAGCATCACGGTCGGGGTCTCTGACGCCTCGAGGAGACGCGCGAGATGCGTGCGCTCGGCGCCTCCGCGCGGATCGCGCTGTCGCTGCTGCAACAACCAGAACAGCGACCAGACATCGTCTCCCGCGCGATGGGCGCCCGAAAACCAGCCCGCTTGCGAAAGAAGGTGCTGTTGGCCGCGCCTGTCGAACCCGAGCCCGAGCCAATCAATTTCGGAGCACGAGCACGCCCAGGCAAGGCCTTCGATCTCTGGGTATCGTCGCTCGATGAAACCCACGTCGAAAGCTGAGTTGTGAGCCACGATCAGGTCAGCGCGATCGAGGAGGCTGAAGGCGAATGCATCATCGATCTTCTGACCTGCCAGCTGCTGGGCATCGAGACCCGTGATACGCGCAATACGCGGGTCGAGGGCTTCGCCCGGATCCTGCAACCACGAGAACGGTCCGAAGTGACCGAGCAGCTCGCCGTTGTCGTCGACGAAGACGTGCATGATGGCGAGCTCGATGATCGTATCGTTGTCGGGGTCGAGGCCGGTCGTCTCGGTGTCGACGATCGCGATGCATTTACCGTTAGGCGGGGCACCGTTCTCTGGCATCGCGCAATACGGTTTCGGGACGGCGCGCAGCACGCGATAATCGTCGTCGTGTTGGAGCCGCTGTGCGAGCTCCTCATGGTCCGGGTTAAGGTGTCCAATATTCATTTCGGTTCTCCACGAACCGGCGAGACGCATGGGATGCGTTCTTGCTTCCCTTTTCCATTCAACCTGCCGGTTCACGGCAGCCGTGTTCAAAAAGCCTAAAAATATTTGGGCCCATCGCGGAAGCGAAGGTGCCCCCTTCCAAGGCTTCGCTAACGCCGACTTTTCCTAATGCGGCAGCATGCCCCTTACCCTTGCACGCCTGCTCCACCCTATTCTTGCCGACGATTTAGCTCAGGCTATTCCCCGCTGATGCGCGGCCAGCTGCTGGGCGGCGAGCATCTGGGAATGACGCGCGGCGTCGCTTTTCATATCCGTTAGAGTCTGGGATGCGAGTGCGGTCGGCCATTTCTCATGCCGGCGAAGCGCTTTTGCTGCTTCGGCAAATCTATCGCTCGCGTCATTCGACCGGGCTTCTTTCCAGCGTTCGAGCGCTAGCTCACTGAGCCCTCGGCCATTCTTGATCAGCCATACCGCCACCTTATCCAAGCTGCCGCTCCTAGCCCATTCCCTTGCCTCAGCGCGCTCATCCTCCGGCAAGGCTTCCACCATAGCGGAGGGCCCCCTGGCGACGATCTTGGCATCGCAACAAGTCTTCAAAATGTGCGAAATCCGCTCCATATATTCGATCTTACGAACCCTCATTTGGTCGAGTTCTTTTTGCACGGCCGGGTCACGAAGGCCACGCTCGGTAAGGCTATTGTCAGCCCAATAAGACTCATGCGGGACCACCAATCCGGACTCGTTCGTGCCAACATGGACGGCCGTATTTCGAACCCGGTCGATGAATGCGAGGGCCGCCGCTACTTCCTGCGCTTCCCCATCAGCATTTGGCGATTTCGTTGCCTTGACACTGGGCTGATCGGAAACGATGCCCGGTGCAGTGACCTCGGGAGGGGACTGAACCTCGCGGAACCGTGATAGCGCGGCTGCACACTGGCCAAGCAGCGCGCCAACCCTTTCTACGGCTTTTTGCAGGTCAGAATCGATCACGGCGTCGTTTACCGCCACAACCTGGCGCAGCCCTTTACTGCGATCGTAAATTTTTACCTTCGCGATGGATCGCAGTTCCGAGGCCAAGCCAACCGGTTCCGCCGTGCTTATGGTTCTCAGGTTTGATCGTGCTCTCAAAGGTGCCAGCTTGACCGGCAGAAGCGAAATGCGCTGGTTAAGGTAGGGCTGCATCGCCACCTGCTTAAGGCATTGAGAGTTCGGGCGCAGTGGCACCGCGTCCGAGACGCGCGCGATTGCACCATAATACCTTGGCGAGTCACCCTTCGGCAAAACCTGCCGAAGTGAGCTAGCTGGAGCGTCATTGAGTCTATGATCAGCGGATATTTTGCTGATCCGTGCAAGGCGAGTCTCGGTCGTATGAACCGCTTTGAGGCTCGATGCTGTGGTTCGATTGCTGCCCACTTCTTGGACTGTCTCGATAGCCGAACGCCGTAGGTTACTCGTTACAACGCGCTCTATCGGCAGCGATGCGCCAACCGCGCTCACCGGCGTGACTGGAGCAAGACGCGCCATTTCAATCCGTGTAATTTCAACCGGCGCAAGCGGGGGATTATTTGCTGGTTTGACGGTGGTGATGGGCACCTTTGCCAATACCTTGGACGACCAAACTTCGCCATCATTCGTGACAGGCAGCACCGAAACTCTGCCAGTGGATATGACGCGAAGCCCTAGCACGCCAGGCCCGCTACTCAGATCTGTTGCGACACGAGCCAGGGTGTATTGGTCACGTGACGAGCCCTTCCTGGTCTCAGTCGTTATAGCCTTAATCGCCGAATATTTTGGTTTGCGATCGACCGCCACAGGCCGGAGGAAATCCATTGGCCGGTCAACGTCGACCCGAGCGTCGACCCGCCGAAGTTCCGATGTGCGGCTTGAGGATGCTAGCGGGCTCACCCGCAATTCTTGTCGCTGCGACATTGTCCATTCGACCCTCGCGAGCAGGGCTAGCCGTCGCTTCAACGCCCGCCGGCGTTGCTGCTGCCGCTTCGCTTCGAGCTTCTCGACGAGCGCAATATTAGCAATCATCACCTTGGCGTTTGCCGCAACATCGGCCACGAATTCACCGTTGCGAGCCGCTCTCGTCTTGCGTTTATCGAGCTTCTTTTGGGGCTTGTGCACCAGCCCTCGCTCGGCATTCGAAAGATGGGTGTAATGTCGATCCAGCCCCTCGCGCTGGACCATCGCGGTCATGATTTCGGCTGTTCGCCTGCGTGCATGGCGCCAATATTTCGCCCCGTCGAGATCGCTCCGGAAGTCCTGCGCAACCTCCCAGCAATAGGGCGCTGTGCGTGTCATAGGACGCCAACTACCGCAAATATGGCCATGGAAATTGCGTTGGTCCCCGTTGGGATCGGGCTCGTGAAGCGCCGCCGAATAGGGCAGCCCATGGCGCCCAAAGAGTTCGTATGAGACCGCTTTAAGGATCGAGACGCGCACTTCTTGCGGCACGTCATGAGGCATCTGGATGACGATATTGACGTTGAGTTTTGCATCGTCCCGGCTCTCGCGTTGAGTTAGCTCGGCAAGGTCCGCACCCATCAGAATCTCGACGAGGTCCACGCCCATATTGCTGAAAAAGATGACGTTGCCTTGTCCATCGATCTCGCAATGCTCGGGATCGGATATATAGACTATGCGCCGCCCCATGATGCCGAACGAGTGCCGCTTTGCACCATCGTATTCGATGGTCATGACGATGCCTCGGCGGCCTCGTCGATCAATGATCGGGCCATCGTATCTGGGCAATGCCGTCCGCGATTTAGGCGTAATCTTATGTGGCTTTCGCTTGTATCTCCGACGGTTTTGGACCTCGACCAAGACACGAATTCTCTTTGGTGGCGCGCGCCTTTCGACTTTATCAAGCTGGCGTTGGATGGCCTTATTCACGCGCGCCTGAAGCCTGTCGCTACGCACGAGTGCAGCCATACGGCGGCGCTCTCGCCTGCTGTCCGAATCCGCGTCCCGACGGTGAATGGCAACTTGTTTTAGAGCATTCCGCGTGAGCGAAACGATCGTCCCATCAAGTGCGTAGGAAAAAGTGCGCGCGGCTGTAGAGCGCTCTGCTGGTGTGGGAGGTGTGGGGGGTCTTGATGGTTTGCGCACGCTAAACAATTTCTCTCGCTAAGACCCCCCACACCTCCTCTCTGCCTAGTTGCGCTTCTTTTGGCTGTAAGACCCGAATCCGGCTTTTCGCTGCTTTCGTCTTCCGTGGGTGAAATGCTTCGGGCCACACACACGCTGCAGAATTAACGACAATGTCCGGCGGTTGAGGCATTCCGAGTTTTGCTGCATCGCCCAGTCAAATACCAATTCTGACGCTCGGCAAAACGCAGCGAGAGACTTACTGGTAAAGGTATCAGGCGAACTCCAGGAAGGAGCGGAAATATCCTGCCGTCACGAAGCGATCCTTCCGCTATTGGTTATGTCGCCGTTGGCGGCAGTGTCGGGCAAGGACGAAGAAGCCGTTCAAGAGTTGCTCGGCACGACGCTCACCCGAATGGGCGGCGGGCGTTTCCGGTGCGATCTAGAGACCCAAGTCGCCGCCCACCGCCGCTCCGACATCACTGTCACCGCGACACAGGCGCCGGTCCAGCTCTCGATCGAGATCAAGCACGACAGAAAGGTTGGACGATTCCGAACCTCAGGTTCGCGCTCACGACCCAGCTGGCGGAGCGATATTGTATTCGGCCAACCGGCGGCATGGGGTGCTGGTCATTACCAACCACCGCGACGCCAAGTTCTGGCGGGAGCGCCGCTCCGGCGAGCGGATCCTGTTCGGTAAGGCCATTGAAAAGCTGCAGGCCCAGGCGGTGCGCAATCGTCCAATTCCACCGGGTCGATCGAGGTGGCCGTCCGCGGTCTCGACGCATCCCCCGGTCGCCGCCAGGTCGCAAAGGCCAAGAACGCGCGGGGGTCGTCTGCGACGAAGAAGGCCGCAGCCGCACCGAAGGCGCGCAAGGCCGTCGCGAAGCCTGCGGCGAAAAAGCCGACGGCCAGCTAGCGTCCCAAGTGCCGGTCGACGGTTTTCGGCAAAAGCCGCCGGGCAACAACGCGCCCAATTTCGGTCATAGATGCTTCATTGTCTGGCATTTCAAAGCGGACATGTCTCTGAGAACACATCAATCGGATTAGCGTTGCTGAACCTGCATCACGGGTCCTAAGGATTCCGGCGTCCCGGCCGCGACGACCAGGTAGCGCCGGACGCTTTTCACTTCGGCAGTCACGATCTGACGAAGCGGGCCGAGTGTGTTGACGACAGCAGACCCTGACGGGCTTGTCATGAATTTCGCCAGCGGTTCGATTTTTCCTCTACCCTGCGGATCGCTGGCGAGCCCCAAGACATAAGCTGTCTTGGGGGCCAGCCCCGCGACGGCGGCTTGCAGAATCTGGACCTGGCCCTGGTCGAACAGCGTGACCTGGCTGCTCCCCGTTCCTTCCAGGAGCAGCTGCACCTTCTTGCCGGCGTCGGCCAGCGGCATGAGGTTTGCCATTCCCTCGCCGTTCGGCACCGCACCGGGCACATAGGCGACGCCTTGCGGCCCCTGACCGACCGGAATGGTGGCAATGACGCGATTAGAAAGCGTGTCGATCGCCGCGACGGCATCGGCATTTTCGAGGCCGACATACATTCGTGTCCCATCACCCGACGGCCACAGGCCGTGGGGCAGCGCTCCGACCCGGATCGAAGCCACCTGCCTAAAATCGCTGGTTCGGAATACCTTGACCACATTCTCGGTTCCGACCGTGACATAAGCGAACTGGCCGTTACGATTGCGAGCGATGTTGACGTGGTTGGTTATCGCCCCAGTGTCGATTGTTTTCAAAATTGCAAATGGCGGCCTGGCGTCGAATACCATCACCTTGCCGACATCCTTGAGCGTCAGCCATACCTGCTTGCCATCTGGACTAGCTGCGATGTCGGGACAGAACGGGCTGGCCTGTTTGACACGCTCCACGACCTTCTTGGTCCGCGTATCGATAACGACCGTTTCCGGAGAGAAACTCGAGCAAACGTAAGCGTAGCGGCCATTCGGCGAAAAGATCGTCATGCCCGGTCCGTTGGGAACGGTGATCCGCCCGGTTTCCTTGAATGTGCGGCCGTCGAGGACGGACAAGTAATTCTCGCCGCGAATGCTGACCCAGACTTCGCGGCCATCCGGGCGGAAGAAAGCTTCGTGAGGCGAGCGGCCGACGTAGGTCTTGTGCTTGATCGAATTGGTCGCGGTATCGATGAATGTCACCGAGTTGGACCCGATCGAAACGACGGCAAGCGTCTTGCGGTCGGGCGAGAAACCCATGCCGTGAACCAGCAACTCGCCCCTGTAGAGCGGGCTGAGATTGGCCGGTGTCAGATCACCGAGTTTGATCACCCCGAGCAAATTGTTCGTTGCCGGATTGATGACCGACACCGTGTTCGAGAATTGGTCGGACGTATAGAAGCGGTCCTTGCTGCTGACCGGAATGTCCGCTGCGCCGTTGGGCACTTGTTGGGCGAACACCGGGCTCGACACAGCGATGGCCGCAGCGGTGATGAGGTAAGGTTTCTTCATTTTTGCCCTCCCGGATGGTGCATATGCCCCCAACCTTCGGGACGTGTAGCTGGCAACGCTCTCTCCTCGGAAAGGATGCCGCGCATCACTTCGATTTCCTGTCGCTGTTCGACGATGATCCCTTGCGCAAGCCGCTTCAATCGTTCGTCCTTGCCGTAGCGCAGTTCGAGGGCGGCCATGTCGATCGCGCCTTGGTGGTGCGCGATCATCATAGCGGCGAAATCGCGATCCGCGTCTCCGCTGTATCCCGTCTCCATCGATCGGTGCATCGTCGCCATCGCCCGGTCCATCTCGGACGCGAACGAGTTGGCGCTTGCGAAGGCCGCGGTCGAAATTACCAAGGCCACGACAGTAACAGCGATCCTGTTAGTAGCAGTTGTTAAAAAAGCATGCATCGCCGCTCTCGCTTTATGTGGATGAGACATTATGACCGGTGAATGTCCAGTCATGCCACTACTCAACGCCGCGCAATCCAACTCGTTCCGGGGCTGCTGTTGTGCATCAGCATATCGCTAGCCGCGGTTGCGCTGCAGCATGCAGAGGAAGCTTCCACTGGCCGCGCATGGCTCGAGGCCTTGGTGCTCGCAATCATCCTCGGCACCGTCATACGGACAGCTTGGACCCCACCGGCGCGATGGACGCCTGGTATCGATCTCAGTGCCAAGTTCCTGCTCGAAGTTGCAGTGGTTCTGCTTGGCGCCTCGCTAAGTGCGCAAACCATTGTCGCTGCCGGCCTGCCGCTGTTGCTGGGCATCATTGCAACCGTCACGCTCGCCATTCTGGCAAGCTACGGACTGGGTCGGCTTTTCCGACTGCCTCGTCGGATGGCGGTGTTGATCGCCTGCGGCAATTCGATTTGCGGCAACTCGGCGATCGCCGCTGTCGCTCCAGTGATCGGGGCTGACGGCGACGACGTCGCGTCCTCGATCGCATTTACCGCCGTCCTGGGTGTTGTAGTGGTTCTGCTCCTGCCGCTGATAGGCGTCGCGCTCGCCCTGACCGAGCATAGCTACGGAGTGCTCGCCGGCCTGACCGTCTATGCCGTGCCGCAAGTGCTGGCCGCAACGATGCCCGTCGGCGCGCTCGCGACGCAGGTCGGCACGCTGGTCAAGCTCATTCGGGTGCTAATGCTTGGACCAGTGGTGCTTGTCCTCGCCTTGATCGCCACGAAGCTGCGAGACGAAACCGACGAGCCGGCTCCCGCGGTCACGGCTGGGGAACGCCCCCGTGCCGGGTTCCCGCCGCTGCACCGCCTGGTTCCGTGGTTCATCATAGGCTTCCTATTGATGGCCGCTGCTCGTTCGCTAGCGCTGATCCCCGAGATGCTGCTTGGGCCAGTCGCGACAGCGGCATCTTGGCTGACCATCCTATCGATGGCCGCACTTGGCCTGGGCGTCGACGTTCGGGCCGTTGCTCGCGCCGGTTTGCGCGTGACGCTCGTGGTGACTCTATCACTCATATTCTTGGCGACGATCGCTTTGGGGCTAATTAGCGCGATTGGCCGATAGCTATTTTTACCCACGCGCGTTCAGCTTGTGACACGCCGGAGGGCAAGACACTGCGGTCTACGATAAACGGAAATGCAGACATCCGCGTTACGTTAGCGTGTGCACAGTCAATACTGATCAACGCAGCTGCTAACAACAGGCGCAAACCTAGGAGGCGGGCGTCGCAGAGTCGCTCCTTGTTGCGAAAAAGGATTCGGTCTTCTTACGACCAGCTTAGTCCACGCGGTGCATTCAGCCGGATCGTGGTCCCCACAGAATTATCGCGGCTCCCAACAGGCAAGCTGTGGCTCCGATGATGTCCCATCGATCCGGTTTCACGCCTTCAGCAGCCCACAGCCAGAAAAGGGCGGATATAATATACACCCCTCCGTAAGCCGCGTAAGTGCGGCCAGCGTGCTCGGCATCAACGAGGGTCAAGAGGTAGGCGAAAAGGCACAACGAAAGCACACCGGGGATGAGCCATAGGGGCGACCTGTCGAGCCTGAGCCATGCCCAAAAAGCAAAGCATCCCGCGATCTCAGCAAGGGCCGCGCCGACGTATGCGAGGGCCAGCATTCAACCGAGGCTTCGCGCTGCGAACATGCCGACCAGCAAGGCTCCAACCGAGAGGACGACAGAGCCGATCACATACGCTCCAAGAGGTAGCCAGTCCGCCTTCTCCACATCAGAGCAGGATCGAGACTGAACGCGGAAAATGTGGTGAACCCACCGAGAATACTGGCCCCGAGAAAGAGACGCAACGGCTGATCTCCTTCGCCTCGCGCGAGCAAGGCAAAGACCACGACTCCCATCAGAAAACCACCAAGGACATTCACAAGCAGGGTTCCGAACGGGAACGAGGGGCCGAGCAGGAACAATGCTCCTGTATTCACTGCATGACGCAGTGCTGCACCAATCCCCCCTCCAATGAATACGATCAGATAGGTCATCGGCCGACACTACAGGCGAGAGCCGCGTTTCCCAATGTCGGATTTGAGACGAAATATTACATTGAAGTTGGTGGTTCGAACGTCCGAGCTTGACGCTTGGCGTCTGAAACCGGCCGGTCCGATCTCGGCCCACAAGCGGCCCTCAGGACAAATGCTTATGCCCTAATGCTGTCCGGTTTGTCGTGTATGATTCGGGTCTGACAGACAGATCTTAACTGCACCCTTAAACTGGCATCGAAAGGAGATTTCGATGTCGATACAGCGACGACTTTACGATTGCGCCTCGATCGCCGGTCCGTATGTAGATGAGGGGTTGAGCCATAAGCAGGCGGATGCGCATTACGGGCTCATTCACTCCACAATCGAAACGCTGGGGGAATTCGCCAAGACAATTCCCGGTTGGCAGAAACTGCGTCTCGTCTCTTTGTTGACACTGATCATCCATCGCTATGAGGATGAATTCGCCAACCGAGCCGCAGTGATGCAATGGGCTAAGCGTAAGGCTGCCTATGATGCAGACCGAGCGTCGTGGAAGGCAGTCGAGCAACAGAAGGGCCTCGATTGGCGCAATCTTCCGATGACCGCACCGCAGCGCCTTCTTATTGCAGATACCGCGCGAATACTTGCAACCGAGGTGCCCGAAGGCATGGATCGCGGTGAGGCATCCGATTGGCTTCATGCCAATGCTGCGAATGTTCTATACTCTATGGGGGGAGAATCGAGGTGACCTACAGTATGCATAACCCATACGGTGCCGTGGACGAAGTCGATTCGTTGGAGCAGGTCGACAAGAAGGTGGCGGAATTCATCGTCGTTATAAAACACGTCTTGGGCCAAACAAACGCTGCGGATAATGCTGATCACGTGTCTTTCGGCGATTTCGACCGCATATTGGGATACTGGAATTCTAACGTCACGGTCGTCGAACAATTGAACAGCGATCCCCAAATTTTGCTCCTGAAGAAGAAGGAGCATTATCAGCGGATGGCCAAAAAGGTGCTCAATATAGCTGAGACTTACTTGGGCGAGTCACCGCAACCGGATTAGCGCTCGTCTCAAATTCAGACGATCGAGCGAACCATTTGATCAAGACATTTGGGGCCGGAGCCGAACATTGCGCGTTGATTATTGTTGGCAGCATCATTCTTGATATTTATCCCCGCAATGAACCTCGCGCGTTCGACGAGCCTAATCCAGACTGGGTCCTGTGCGAGCAGACCCATCGAATGAGACTGGTGGCAGAATATCCGAGCGGACTCAGCGAGGTTTTCCAAGCGAGCAAACCCGACGGAAAACCCGTGCATATAGCGTCGGGTTGCCAGGAAAAGCTCTGCGTAGGGATCAGCAGGATCCTTCGCTTCGGAACTTTCGGTCAGAGCGCGCCACTGTATTGCATCGCCTTCGAGTTCGGACCAGCTGGATCGAGCGAAACCGCATGAATGGCGGAATTTGCCATATGCCGGAAAGACGTGGTCAGCGGTCTTCTTCATGCGATGGACATCGTCGCTCCACACTCCTTTTACCCCTGTCCAAAGCGTAGCCACGATAACGCTGGCGAGCTCGGCAACCGACCGTGTGGAAGTTCTGTCTCCGAGAACGGCACCAACCTCGATCGCGACCAGAATCGCTACCTCTTTACCCGTAAGGCCATAGAATGTGCAGAGTTGATCGTTTTGGATTTTTCCCGCGCCAGCTATCCGTGATACATCGATCATGCTGTTCTTGGATGAAATTTGCGGCGGAGGGCCGGCGTCAGGCAGGTTCATCACAGCGTTGTTAATATAATCTTCAAGGACGTCCGCTGCATAAGCGGTGTCCGGTCCGCCGAGACAGGTCATCGAGCGCAGCGTGCTCTTATCGGAATTGCGGCGATAAAATGCGCAGCGTTTGGGATCTCGGCGAATAGCGTCGTGGCGATCGATGTCGACGAGACCGATCTTACGCAATGCAAACACGGACAGATTGACCTCCATTAACGTGTCTTTATCGTCGCCGACTCTTACGCCTTTGCGCAGACGAGCGAGAACGCATCTCAACTGACCCACAGTGAAATTGAGCCTAACCGAAAGGGCCTCGATGATCGCCGTGCCGCGACGAAGAATACGGATTATTTCGAAGATGGCGAGGATACTGCACTTACTCTTCTTGAAATACTTATCCCGCCATTCGCTCGCCGCGTTTCGCCCGCCCCTGTAGTCGAGGAACGGCATGGTCCGATGAATCTCCTCGATTTCGAAGCTAAGAAACAGCAGGAATAGCGCCGGATGCGTCTTGCGGATTGCGAAAAGGAATTCGGCGAGGGATCGAATCGTCACTCCGGTAGCCTGTTCGAACCGTGGCTTTTCACCAACGGCGAGGAAAATTCGACCTACGACAAAAATATCGTCATCTTTGAATTTATCATTACGAAAGACACCATGCATCGCTTCGTGCAAATAAACCTCCAGTTCATTGACTGTCTTTGGCAGGTAAGGTGTAGGCCGGAACTCTTCGCCGCAACTCGGCGAATGATTGAGTGACGCTTGCATCAAGTGATATAAGGGCGAGGGGTAATAGGGCGGCAACTTAGTCCCTATCGGAGCTTTTTCATCTTCCGGGTGTTCAGGATTTCCCATGACCGAACCCATGTAGCGCCCCAGAGCACGGTCCCTGAGGTCGAGATTGATATCACCTGCAGTGATGTCACCGTCCTGCAGAGAGATGAGCGTAGCGGCGTGATCGTATATGTCCCGCCGCTCTTGCAACTCGCGCGCAATTCGCAGGCGCCCTTTTATATTTACTATATCGTCGAAGCAGGCATGCTTAATAGAAAACATCGTAGGATCCCAAATGTTATACGCGCTACTGTAGGTATAGGACGCGGAGTCAGTGGAACAAAGCCGGAGCGATTGATTCGGGCCTTACAGCCAGTCTGAATTAGCGCGGGCATACCGGCTTTATGAGCCGGAGCGATCCATCTTCAAACGACAGGCGCGATGCGAGTGACTCATCGCGGGACAAACTCATCGTGCGCGATGAATTGCCTGCCGATCTGCCTATATTGGAAGAGGAGTTACTGTGGCTGACCGATCTGCTCGCCACACTTCTTTCGCCTGAAACCCAAAAGGAACTCGACCATGACTGACCTTCTTCCCGCTGCCGGATACATCCGGGTGTCCACAAAGCGGCAAGCGGAAGCAGGGACCTCTATGGCCGAGCAGAAAAAGGGCATCGAGCGCGACGCCGAGCGGCACGGTTATGTGGTCGTGGAATGGTATGTAGATGGCGGCATTTCAGGTCGCTCGGCCAGGCGCCCTGAATTTCAGCGGCTCATCGCCGACAGCCGTTCGAAGACGAGGCCCTATAACGCGGTTTATATTTACAACTTTTCGCGGTTCTTCCGCGACGACTTTGAGGTCGAGGGTTATCGTCGCAAGCTCGAGAAAAACGGTGTCGAACTGTTGAGCGCAACGCAGCAGATTACAAAAGGGCCGCACGCGAGATTACAGCGTGCGATCATAACCGCGATGGATGCGGCGGCCTCCGATATCAACGCGGAACAGGTTACCTTGGTGATGCGGGCGAACGCTCGCGACGGGTTTTGGAATGGGTCGGTGCCGCCCCTTGGCTACGAAACTTACACAGCCGAAATCCGCCTCAAAAAGCATAAGAAGATGCTGCGCGTGCTCTCTTCTGAGGCGGCTGTCGTGGAGCATATCTATGCCCTCTATGTCGGCACCGACGGCAAAGCCTCTCTTGGCATCGCCCGGCTGGCCGACCATCTCAACACGAAAGGGCTCAGCTACCGCGGCCGTCCGTTCTCACCAGCGTTGGTGCACACTATCCTGACGCGCGAGACATATATTGGTCGCCACTTTTACAACGTTAAGGACAGTCGCACCGGCGAAAAGCGTCCCCGCGAAGAGTGGATCGAGGTCGCGGTGCCCGCAATTATTCCAGAAAAGACCTTCGAGAAGGTCCAGGCGATCCTCAAATCCCGCGATCCAAAGATGGCACCTGCGCGCTCGCATTCGAGCCCAGTTCTGCTGTCAGGTCTTGGTCGGTGCGGTAATCCCGGTTGCAATGGCACTATGATGCTGATGACCGGCAAGGGCGGTCAGTATCGCTACTATACGTGCTCCAACGTGCGCAGGAAGAAGGATCGCTCGTGCGGCGGCAACAACGTCTCGATGGCGCAGGTTGACGATGCTGTTCTCACCGTCCTTGAAAAGCGCTTGCTCGATCCTGCTCGCCTCGAGAAACTGCTTGCGCAGCTTCTTGAGCGTTCCGCCGGTGCAGATGTAAAACGCAAGCGCGACATCGTTACGTTGCGCAATGAGCGCAACGCCGCTGAAACGGCGATCCAGCGTCTGTTCGAATCGATCGAAGCAGGTCTCATCGATCCCAAGGACAAGGACCTCAAAAAGCGTCTGGCCAGTCATCAGGCTCGACGCGCTGCTCTCAGCCAGGAGATCGACCTCATAGAAAGGCAGTGCGGCGATAAGCTTGATCGGATCGACAGCGAGACGATCGCAGCCTTTGCCAATGGCCTCAAGAAGAAGCTCACTGATCCCGATCGCCCGGGCCTCCGCAAGAACTACGTTCAGGCGTTCGTGAGCGAGGTCGTGATGACGAAGGATGATCTGATCGTGCGTGGCCCTGTGGCCAGTCTGGTCCAGGCGGTAAGCACGCCCGAGGACGGTGCGCCACCGGTGCGCACTTCTATGGCAAATTGGTGCGCCCGGCTGGATTCGAACCAGCGGCCTCAAGATTAGAAGTCTCGTGCTGAGGCCTTAATTTCCGCCCTTCCGAAAGCCGAACAGATCTAAAGCGTTGGTTTTGCGTCCATTGAGTTGTCCTCAATTAGATGGAACTTGCGTTCATCTGATTGCTATGCGATTGCTAGCGGGCGATGGCGAGCGGCAGGATCACGAAACGAAGCGTAGATGCGTTGCAGGCAGCTGCGCGCGACGCCTTCCTGTGGGATGCCGATTGCAAAGGATTCGGATGCAAGATCACGCCCGCGGATCGCCGGATCTACGTTTTCCAATATCGGCCGAAGGGGCAATCCGTTCGCAGGGTCACTTTGGGCCCGCATGGCGAACTTACGCCGAGCGAAGCCCGAGCGCGCGCCGAGCATCTTCGTGCGGCAGTCCTGGCTGGGCACGATCCGGTCGCGATCCAGCGTGCTGCGCGGACCGCGCGCAAAGCCGAGCTCGAGGCGGCGGTGAAAGCCGAACTTGTCGCGCGCGATCATCGCGTAAGCGTGCTGCTCGATCAATGGCTCGACGCGAGCAAAAAGAGCGGCGCCGACCGCTCGGCCTCTACCCGCGCATTCTACAAGACGACGATGCGCGCGCACATTCTGCCTATCATCCGCGATCTACCCGTCGGCGAAATCACGCCGGCGCATTGGGCACAGATCAAGGCGCGCATTCCAGCCAGCCAGCGCGCTGCGCGCCGGTCAGCATTTGCCACCCTCAGCGCCTTTGTGCGCTGGGCTGCGGAGGAAGGTCTGGCGGACGATGTGCTCGCGAACGTAAAGCGACAGCCGCCTGTCCCTGCCCGCGCCCGCGTGCTGAGCGATGAAGAGCTCGCGAGAGTTTGGCGCGCGGCCGATGCCCTCCCCGCGCCGTTCATGGCGCTGTATCGGCTAGGCATCGTGACCGGGCAGCGACGGAGCGAAATCGCCGGCATGATGTGGCAGGAACTCGATCGCAAGGCGAAGGTCTGGACGATTCCGGCCGCCCGGACAAAAAACGGCCTTGAGCACATCGTCTCCCTCTCCCCCCTCGCGGTTGCCGAAATAGATCGGCTGATCGATGGCAAGGGCTCGGCAGAATGGCCGCGCAAAGGCCCTGTCCTCACGACTAATGGCTGCAGGCCGGTTTCGGGGTTTTCCTCAGCAAAGCGCCGGATCGACGTTTCCATCGCCGAGGATGGCGCCGCCCCGTTTACACTGCCTTGGCGCTTCCACGATTTGCGGCGGACTTTGGCGACTGGGTTGCAAAAGCTCAGCGTGCGCTTGGAGGTGACCGAGGCCGTCCTCAATCATCGCAGCGGCGCGCGTAGCGGCATTGTGGGCGTATACCAGACACACGATTATGCCGAGGAACGTCGCGAAGCGCTCGACGCATGGGGCGCGAAGGTTGCCGCCCTGGTCGCGCCGACCGACATCATCGATCTGGCCGCCGAGCGAAAGGCTCGGCGAGCGGAGAGCGGCCGGACTGCGAGTTAGCGCTCGCCGTCCGGCCTGATCATCAACAGCGTGGAGTGCTGAGAATGACTGAATTGAATCATATATCGAACTTGCCGGCCTGTCGCGGCGAGATGCGCGCCGTACCCGTTTTTGGCGAACTGCCGCCGGGATGCCACGCCGAGCTTGTCGCCGATGACCGCTCCGAGCCTATCCTTCATATCGGCGAGTTCGCGGTTGTGGATCCAGACCAGTGCGAGCCGATCAACGGCGCGATATTTCGCATTCGGTATGGCGAGCCGGGGCGATACCGTCGCGAGTTCGTGCAGGTTTGGCGGCGTGACGACGGCTGGTGGACCGCGCCCTATAATCGCCCCCGATCGCTCGAAGAGGCCGAAAAACTGATATGGGAGCGACGGATGCTTGTTTGCAAAGACGGCCCCTATCCGACGACCGGCCCCAACGTGGGCTACCTAGCATCGCTGCTCGAGGGGCGCGTGATTGGCATCCTGGAATCGACTGCGCGCGACATTCCGCGGCTGGCGGCGAGGTCGTGAGCGCCGGCATCATGAGCGTACCGCTGCTCTACGGGTCGCTTTTCGAGCAACTGGGCGGTCGCTTCGTAATCGGAACCGACGGGAGACGCGGCCGGCAGGTGCCTGAGTTCGATTTCTGCGACCTACCGCAGCCGCTGGCCGAGGACGCGCCGCACGCGCGCTTCCACAGTATCGACGAATGGCGCGGAGCGCTCAAGCTGGTCGAGATCGCACTCGATCGGCTCGACGCGGATGATCGCGCCATGGTCTATGACGCCTACGCTGATGCGGCGGTCGACATGGATCGGCTCGATGGCGCCATTCTGGGTCTAAGGTGATGTCTCAAGGATTTGCCTTGGGACGTCGACGCGAAGATCTGGATCACCACGAGGATCGAGCAGCAGAGTGGTTTGCTCATGCGTTCGCCGCCAAGGTGCTACAGCCCGACACTCTCTCGCCTTGGAACGAACTGCTACGCGACCTCCATTCCTTAAGCCTGGCGGCGGATGCCACGCCTGCGACGTCTCGAGCCCAGTTCCGGTCGGCTTACAGACGGCTCCGCAACTTGTTGTCGCGTGAGGCGGCTATCGTGGTTTTGCGTGCAGCAACTGACCGCTATGAACCGATCAAAATCACGCTGAGCGAGCGTCGTGGAATGGAAGCTGCGCCCTCAATAGATAGGGCCCGCCGCCTTCATCTAGGGAGAATGCGAGACGAGTCGTTCGGAGGTCTCGTTTTGATGGCATATCGGCAATGCGCCAGCATTGAGAGTGCTTTTGACATGGTGGCCGAAAAGGAGATTGATCCGAACGAATACCTCGGCTCGCCGGCCGGAAAATGGCTAAAGCGCGATGGAATAAAGGCGGCGTACCTTCGCTACAGGCGCGAAGCGTTTGCGCGAGAGTTTGCCGATATTCGCCTAGTACACGCCATCCTAAAATCACGCCAATTGCCCGACAATCCTCTACGCTTGGACGATTTTCCAACTCTTGGTTAAAACGACTTGGTCCCCGTTACCCAGACAAACAGTCAGCATATTATAAACATGCTCCATCGAAACGCCGCGATGGAGGCCAGACTTGACCCAACTGTTAGACACCAAAGCTACCGCTGACCGGCTCGGCTTGAAGCCCTGCACTCTCGAAGGTTGGAGAGTCACCGGCGAAGGTCCGCAATTCGTCAAGCTCGGGCGCCGCGTCGTTTATCGCCCCGCCGACATCGACGCCTGGATCGAGGGCCAGGTACGCCGCTCGACGAGCGACACGGGCGCCGCGGCATAATGCGCCGGCGCCGGTTCGCGATAACGCGCATGGCGCTCATGGCGAGCGCGTCCTCGATCGCTGTTGCGAAGGCCAGCCCCGCGCCGATTGAGCGCGATGTTGTTGTTCGACATGGCGGCGGGCTGTTCGTTGTCGATCTCCAGCCGCCCAAGGCTGGTCGCGTGCCGATGACTTTCGATAGCCTGCCCTGCGCCGTCACCTATGCCGGCGGCCTCTCCCTCGAATTCGGTGGCCTTCCGATCCGCCGAGAAGCCAAATGAGCGCCGCCTGGGCAGCAGGACGGCGCTCGATCGATCCCTCGCAAGATAATGCTCGCGAGTTCGATCGACAAGCGTTTTGGATCCAAGTCGAACGCGGCCTTTTCGGCGAGCAATTCACCGTCGAAACCTATCCGTGCCACGTCGATCACCCGTCACAATCCTTCCCGACCGAGGCCGCAGCATGGCTCGTCGCCGAGCGCCTGGCTCGCGAGAACGGCTGGCAGCTTTCGGGGCGGGGGCGATGATATGGCACAACTTCCGCATGGTCGCGAGGCGGCTATTTGGGCTTGGGAAGCCGAGGTCGAGCGGGCAGCCGATCGGCTTGTTCTCGTCGCCTTGGCTCGTCATGCCATGCTGAGCTCGTCCAACCGTGTTCACCCTGCAATCTCCCGTATCGCGAACGACACCGGACTCGATCGCAAAACGGTGCTGGCTTCGCGCAAGCGCCTCCAGGCGGCCGGGCATCTCACGGTAACAGGCGATCGGCGAGGCCGAACAGGTCAAGTTCAGGTCATTGAGCTCCATCTCAAGGTGGTAAAAACGGACAGCTTAAAGGTGGTAAAAACGGAGGGCTATGACGATGGAAAGGTACCCGTTTTTTCCGATCAAAGGTGGGAAAAACGGGACACGGAAGCATCTAAGAGGGAACAGTTAAGTAAGCTTTGCAATGCGAACATTGAAAAGGTTCGGGCCGACTGGAACGCGCTGGCAGACTTATCGCCATCGACGGCACGGTGCGAAAAGCTTTCCCAGCGACAGGTGAAGGCGATCAGCGAACTTGTGCGGTTGAAGGGCGATTCGGCGCCGACCGCTGTCATCAAGAAAATTGAGGGATCCGCCCACCTTCGCGGCGAAGGCGAACGGACATGGGCTGCCGACATGGATTGGGCATTCAAGCCAGCCAATGCCGACAAAATCCTGGCAGGCAGATACGACCAGCCGCCGGCATCGGGCCGAAAGCCGTACCGTGAATTCATGGCGCCACAGGAACGTGAACGCATCCGGCGCGAAGGCGCGGAAATCAGAGCAAATCTGGTCAGAATGGAACGGCAGCCGTGAGCAGCGGTGAATGTCGATCGCCAATCGACTGGCCTGAACGCAATTCTTACGAACGAAAGGACACGAATATGACTGATAAGACGACATCACCGACTAATACCCCGGCGCCGGCCGAAAGCCGCTTCGCCGCCTATTTCGCCAGCCTGGAGGCCGATCGACAGACGGCCCAGGAAAGGGCCGCCAATCCCAAAGCGGAGTCCGTCGCGCAAGCAGCCCCCAGCGCCAATCGTGCCGCCGCTGCGCCGGTCGAGCCCGATTATGGCGCGCTGGCTCAAGCCGTCATCGCCGAACGCGCGGCCCGTGAATTTGCAAGGGCTGCGTTGGATCGCGGCGAGCGCGAGGCGGCTGAAAAAGCCTGCCGGGATGCCGCCGCGCGGCGTGCCGCCGTCGATGACGTGTGGGGCCGGGCGCGCGAATATAATGACGGAATGGGTCGATGAACGCCGCAGCCGTCAAAGCGGCGAGCGAACGCCTCGCAAAGATCGATGGTGGCGCGCTCGCTGACCAGACGCGAGCGCGCGTCGAGCAGATCGAGGCGGCTATCAGGTCTGCCGAGCAGCAGCTGGCCGACGTAGCGAGCAAGATCATGAAAGGCGCGGAATCGGAGCTAGCGGGTCGCGCAGTCGCCGATGCCCTGCTCGCCGGCGATGCGTTGCCCGAACGGCGCATCAATCTCGACGACGATCGGCGGCGGCTGACGGATGGTCTTCGCGAACTACGCATAGCGCATCGTGACGCGCTGGCGGCGGTTAAAGCACGCCGCGACGAACAGCGCGCGGCATTCGGTGCGGCGCTGCGACCATTGGCCGACGCCGCCGATGAGGCCGCCCGCGCCCTTTTTGCGGCTGCGGAGCAGCTATGGCGCGACGACATGGCTCTAAGACACCTCGGCAACGAACCGCGCTCGCTGGCAGCCATCGAGGACGCAGCGGCGCGCCTTCGGTCCAACATGGGTCCAAATGTCGATCGGCCCGAGCCCGACCCGGCGCTTGTCCAACTGTTCGACGATCATCGAGCCCTGTTCGCGCAGGCGGGCTTGCGCATCGGCGCCGTCGATCATCCGCGAGAACAATAGTCGACCCGTTCAATTATCCAGCTTGTCGCGGCGTCCACAGCGCCCGCGACGAGGCCCCGGTTTGGATTGCCGGGCCTCACCCGAGGGGCCGCGGGGCGATTAATTCCTTTCTCGCCTCGCGGCTGCCATGCTCAGAAATTCATCCTGTCATCGAAACCGCCACGCCGAAAATCACGCTGTTCCATGGTCATGTTCATGCCGGCCTGTTCGCGCAAAGTGACGTTGCCGAAATTGCGATTGAGAGCGTCTAGGCGAGCAATTACCGCGTCGGTCTGGCGATCGATCGCGTCGATTACGGGGCCATTGTCATTTCCGATGCCGGTGTTGGAGAACGGACTGTCACGATTCGCGGAGATCGACGTAATGTTCGTTTCCGCGTCGATCCGCGCCTTGGTGAGCGCAGTGATTTCGTCCAGCACCTTGAAATAATCGTCCTGCGATCCCGCGAACTGGCGTTGAATGTCGAGCAGCGCGCGCGCCGCCACCGCATAGTCGTCATAAGCGGACATATCGCCCGCCGCCACGCGCTCGGCGAGCGGATTATATGCCTCCTGGGCACTGGAAAGGCGGTCACGCAACGATCGCGCATCGTTGCCGATGGTCAGTTCATCGAACAGC
>JAACTG010000113.1:5868-36436 GCA_009993585.1 Sphingomonadales bacterium | reverse complement strand
ACGCTTTCGCCCGCCTCCTTGATCGCCTTCGCCCGCTCGATGCCATAGAGTTCTTCTAGCTGGGCATATTCTTCGGCTGACGCCCCGGCTTCCTTGAAAATGTCCTGCAGCCGCTTGAATTCCTTGTCGAGCGTGTCGAGCGCCGCGCCGACCGGATCCTTGTACGCCTTGAGGCGCGTGAACACGCTCTCGAACGACAGCGCCTTCGAAATTTGAGCTTCGACATCCTTGCCCGCGCGCAACAGCCGCTGTGTACCCTCGCGCAGCCCCTTGATAGCACCGTCGCTGATCGCGTTGATGATTGCTGCCTTGATCGCCTCGGCCTCATCCTGCCCGTCGTAGATGAGATCGCTGCCCGCCCGCTTGGGAAATTTCTTGTCGCCGACACTCCGCGAACCGCTCGCGCTGACCCTGAACCAGTCCTTGTATTTGCCGATCGACACGGAGAATGAGCCCAGTTCAGCGCCCAGGGCGTCGGCGATCCGGCGTAAGCCATCCTGGACCGATCCCGCCGTCCCGCTCAGGGCATCGCGCACGTCGCCCTTGTTGCCACTGATGCTCGACTGGGTCGCGCTGGTGATCACCGCTGCGCCCCTCGGCGATTTCTTGAACAGTCCGCCGAACAATCCGCCCGCGATCGCGCCGATGATGTTGCCGCCGGGGATGGGGAGGAACGAGCCGATCGCTCCGCCAAGTTGCGCGCCGGTCGTCGACGTTTTGATGCCGAGCGCCTTCATGATGCCGGCGGTCGTGGTTCCGGTGGCCGACCCCTTCAACGCCTTGTTCGCGTTGCCCCACAGATTTGCGTTGAGGGTCTTGGCGCCGACCTCCTTCAACACGCCAGCGAGCGCGCCGGGGATGCCACCCTGCGCGTAACCGGCAATCGCGCCGCCGAACTCGCGGCTGAACTGCTGGAAAAACTTGGTGCCGAACACCTGGTCGAGCGCAGTCGTAAGCGGCTGAGAGATTGCTATGCCCATTGCATCGGCAAGATCGGTGACGCTGGCTTTGGCCAGGTCGATCGGGCGCTGACCGACGACGACGATGGTTTCCCCGTCATTCGCTGCGCTCGGCGCACTCTCGCCAGTCAATCCCGCGGTGCCGGTTAGGCGGGCTGCGGCGATGCCATCGGTGACTTCACGAAGCTCCTTGCCCAGCCGTCGCGCTTCGCTCCCGGCCACGTCGACCCCATCGCGCAGCCGCTCGTTCGCTTTGCCGAGCGGACTGTCGCGGCGCAACTGTTCTTCGAGCGACGCGAAGGCGTCACCGAACAGCGCATCGAACAGATTCTTTCCCCGCAACTGGGCGAATTGATCGGTGATGGTGCTGAGGAAATTCTTGCCGCTCGATTGACCTCCCAGGAAAGATTCGATCTCGCTGCGCACGCTCGACACCACGCCCAGCTGCGCGTTCATGAGAGCATTGGCGCGCTCGATTTCAACCGAGTACTTCAGCGCGGCGAAATACTGGCGTTCGGCAGCATTGGCGACCCGATCCTGCTGGTCGCCGATCTCCGCGATCTGCTGAGGCATCCCCGCAATGATGCCAGCCGCGCGCGCGTGCTCGTCCGCGGTCGCGGACGTGTCGGCAAGGATGCCCTCGGCAGCGCGCTTTTCATCGGCGAGGTCCTTGAGCTTGGCTGACAGGCCGAGCCGTTCGTCCTCGGCGCGAATACGTTTTCGGATTTCGGCGACGTCGCGCAAGCCGGCGGCCTGCAAACTGAGCAGTTCGAGCTCTTGCTCGTCGCGCTCGATCGTTTTGTCGATCTCGTTGTTGATCGCGTTTCGGGCTTTCGCCTGGACGTCTCGCGCCTCGTCGATCAGCTTTGCGACGCCAGGCAATTTAGCATTTTTGGGCTTCGACAATTCGGCAATGACGCCTTCGAGCTTGCGAACAGCCTGAGCGGATTTGTCGACGAGCGTAGGCTGTCGGTCGAACTGTTCATTGACGCGCGCGATCTCGTCCGCCGATTTCCGGGCAAGGTCGCCGATCCGCTCCTGCTCGCGCGCTTCCTGCCCGGAAGTGTCGCGCGCCTTCTTCGGCTTGTGCGGACGGCCGACGCGACGCAGTTCCTTTGCGAGCGTGCCATCGTCCAGCGATTTATCGATAGCGTCGGCGGTCTGGGTTTTGATGCCCGACGAAACCCGATCGATGAGGGCCTGCTGATATTCTCCTGCGCTGATTTTGAGGCCGGTGAAATCGAGATCTTCAGACGCCTGAAGTGCTTGTGACGGCGTAATCTTGCCTGTCCGACGCCGGTTTTCCAGATCAGTGAGCGCCTGAGCATTGGCGCGCGCGCCGTAATAATCGCCAGCGACAAGGTTGCCGATGCCATCCGGCAAGATCGATCCCGCGATGGCGCGTGCGCGCGTTCCGCCGCTCGTCTGGCGATCGCCGACTTGGCCGAGCGTTTTAATCGAACTCGCTTGCGAGGCTGCCGCTTCGGCCCGCAAATTGATCGCGGTCAGCCTGGCGTTGAGGATGAGGAGTTCGTTCTGATGCTGAAGCTTGCCGCTTGTCAGATCGAAGATGTCGCCCAAAACGCTCTGAGCTTGCGACAGGCCCGATGCGCCGGTCTCGGCCATCTTCGCCGCGTCTGCGTTGTCGAACATGCCTTTTGTGAGAGAACCGAGCGCGGCTACGGCGATAAAGACTGCCGCACCCCAAGGTCCGGCGAGGAACCTGCCCACCGCGCCAGCCTTGCCGCCGAAATACGACATTGCGAACGCAGCTTGTGAGCCTTGCTGGGTCAGGATGACGAACGGATTCACGCCCTGTTGCGCCTGAATGGTGACGTCATTCAATTGCTGGCCGAGTTGCTGGTATGCGAACCGCTGCGCGCCGACGGACGCCGTGCCAGTCTGCATCGCGAGGGACGATCGCTGGGTGGATACAGTTAGAGCGGTCGACGATCTGGCTGCGCGGTTGAGGCGCCCCTGGACCTGCTCGACGGCGTCCGCATGGGCGAGCGCGGCCGCAGCTGCATCGCGCTCTTCGCGAGCTAGTGCCTCGGCTGCAGCTACCGAAAGGCGCGCCTGCCGGGAATAGTCGCCCTCCTCGCGCGCAGCCGTTGCCATCGCGCCCGCCATCTCAGTGGCTGCTCGGGCCCGTTCTTGCGACGCCGCCGCGGCCTGGCGCAGGCTCGAGGCGCCGAGGTCGAGCGCGCCGAACGCATTGCGCGGCATGGTCAGCGCGCGATTCAGCGTGGAGTTGATCTCGTTGAAGGTGCTGTCGAACTTGCCCTGGGCCGCCGACGTCGCATTCGCCACGTCCGACTGAAACCGCGAAAAAACGCCGTTTTCTTCGTAATTCAGCTGCAAAAATGCAGGAAATTGTGAGGGTCGAGCAGCCATAATGCCTCCAAAGACGGAGCGATCACAGCGCGCAGCTTTGGTAGCCTAGAAATCCCAGATTTCCAAGTAAAACTTGCGTGCAACTTCTAACTATTCGAGGTGGCGACATAGCGGAAATGCGCGAAAAAAGCGGTTCCTATGCGCTTACGTTTGGGGCCGGCCGCAGCAAGGACCCGCAGCATAGATGCTTGAAAGCGCCGCAAATATAGGCAAGCCTGCATTCGGTCTGCAGGGGAGGCTTGGCTATGCGAATTGAGGACATCGAAATCCACGTTGGAACGCCGGACTTCGAGTACGAGCCCATCCGGCGGCTCGAGGCGAAGTGTGAGGCCACGATGGCCTTTTCGCCAGCGCCGACAGTTGACGAGATGAATGGCAAGCTGCGTTCAATGGCCGCGAAGCTGGGCGCCAACGCGATCGTCGAGGTCGAATACAATAGCGGCGTCTCAATGACCTCCTGGAAGTCGATGAAGGGCACCGGCCTTGCTGTGCGCAAGCTATCGGACATGAGGACTTGCCCGGTCTGCGCCGAGCCGATCAAGCGCAAGGCGACGAAGTGCCGGCATTGCGGCGAAGCCCTTGCGCCCCTGGTCGACGACGTCGCCGATGCCCCGGCGCAAGTCCAGCCTGCCCCAAGTGGGCAATCCGACACGTTTGCCGAGCAATCGGCCGCCTACTCTTCCGAGCCGCTGCGCGAGACGAACAACCCTCAGATGTGGCTGATCGCGGGCGCAGTGCTGTTCTTCCTGCTCATCGTCATCGGGGCGGCAGGATAGCCAACGTGCCATGACCTTTCGCCTCGCCTGTTGTGTGATCGCGCGCGCCGCCGCCTATCGTGGGAATAGCGGCGGCTTTCTGCGCCCATCCCAGAGTGTCGATTAAACTGTCGATTAACTGCGCCGTCCGCACTGACAGTTCGGAGTTGGTCAGTCGCGGCTTTCTACCAGCCACCGCCCCTCATCTTGTCGAAGCGCATGCCGCGGTGATACGCTTGCCGCCGACCTGGAGGAAAGTGCCATGATGCTTCGCGTTGCGATAATGACGATCGCGCTCGCCGCCGCCGGCGGTTGCGGTGGTGATCCGAACGAGCCCGCTTCCGACATCGAGGGCCAACTCGCCGAGCTCAAGGCGCTGGAGCGTACGAACGAGGCCCTACGGCGCGATCTGGCGGCGTCAGAGGCCAGACGCTCCGCAATGCCCGCTAAACCTCGCCAGGCGGCATCTCCGGTCGAGAACCTGGATGGCGATGTCGGATCGACGGATGAAGCATTAGCGGCGGCAGCGGCGCAGTCACCTGGTAGGTGCTGGCAGGACTATTGTCCGTGCGACAGTACCGACCCGGACTATGGCTATATGGACGTTCCGATCTGCCGCAATCTGCGCGGTGGCGTGGCGGTGAGCGATGAACAGTTCTCGCTCGGCGCGGCATCGCGTGACGCCCGCAAGGCGCTTCGTGAGTTCGAGCGCGATAACGGCGCGTTCTGAGCGTGACGGGCGGGCTATGAAACCGACCGCGCTGCTTGCTATCTGCTTGCTGGCCATGCGCTCGGCATCCCATGCCGCCCGGCTGCACCCGCTAAGACGTTGATATTATGGTGCGCCCGGCTGGATTCGAACCAGCGGCCTCAAGATTAGAAGTCTCGTGCTCTATCCAACTGAGCTACGGGCGCGTGCGAGGCCTTGTAACCGCCCGGACCATGGCTGCCTAGGCGAATAGATCGACCGGTCAGGCGCCGACCGACAGGCCCGCCATGACGCCTTCGAACAGGCGGCGGCCGTCGCTGCCGCCATGGGCGGGCTCGATCGCGCGTTCGGGGTGCGGCATCAGGCCGAGCACGTTGCCCGCATCGTTGAGGATGCCCGCGATGTCGCGCGACGATCCGTTGACCGCGCCGTTGGCATCGCCATCGGCATAGCGCAAGGCGACGCGGCCCTCACCCTCGAGCCGGTCGAGCGTGGCGTCGTCGGCGAAATAATTGCCGTCGTGATGGGCGACGGGGAGCGATATGCGTTCGCCCGCGTCATAGCGGTTCGTGAACAGCGACCGGGCGTTCTCGACCGTCAGCGCGACGTCGCGGCAGACGAAGTTGAGCCCGGCATTGCGCATCAGCGCGCCGGGCAGCAGCCCCGCCTCGGTCAGGATCTGGAAGCCGTTGCAGACGCCGAGCACGGCAACGCCGCGCGCGGCCGCATCGACGACGCTGCGCATCACCGGCGAACGCGCCGCCATCGCCCCCGAGCGCAGATAGTCGCCATAGGAAAAACCGCCCGGAACGGCGATGAAATCGAGCCGCTCGGGCAGGTCGGCGTCGCCGTGCCAGACCATCGCCGGAGCCTGGCCGGTGACGGCGCCGATCGCGACCGCCATGTCGCGATCGCAGTTCGAGCCGGGAAAGACGATGACGGCGGATTTCATGGGTTGGTCCCCTGCCCCTCAGCCGCGTTCGATGCGGTAGTTTTCGATCACCGTGTTGGCGAGCAGCTTGCGGCACATCGCGTCGAGATCGTCGTCGGACACGTCGTCGGCGACGTCGAGCTCGATGAAGCGCCCCGCGCGAACGTCGGCGACGCCGGCGAAACCGAGACTTTCGAGCGCGTGGTGGATCGCCTTGCCCTGCGGATCGAGCACGCCGGGCTTGAGCGTGACATAGACCTGAACCTTCATCGCATCCCTTTCGATCGAAAATCGCCGCCGCTATGGCGCGATTGGCCGCGCGCGACAAGGGTGCAGGCGGCGATCGGGCGCAGGCCCGACGACACGAACGCTAAGACCTTATTTACCCTGTCGCCTTATGATCGAACCGATCGATGTTGCGATTGGGAGTTGTTGCCATGGGTATGCTGGCACTTGCCATGTTCATCGCCCTGTTCGGCTGGGGCCACGAAATGTTCCAATGGTCCGATCCCGACGGCCAGGTCCAGCTCGCGCTGTTCGCCGCCTTCCTGTTCGGCATCATCTGCGGCTATCGGGTCAACCAGTAGGGCGCTTTTCCTGGCTTCCGCCGGACCCAGCCCACTCGGCACCGATTAGGGACAGCGTCAGCTGGCCCCGTTCAGCGCATCAAGAGTCCCCGACCAGGCTGTCATGGACGATGCGGATCTTGAGCTCGCTCTCGTCGCGCAGATATTTGCGCGCGGCCTTTTGCAGGTCCGCGGCGGTGATCGCCTTCACGCGCGCCTCGTAATTGCGCGCGCGGTCGAGCCGGTCGGCTTGGCTTTGCGCGCGCGACGCGAGCCCCAGCCAGTAAGCGTTTTCGCGCCGGCTCTTGGCGATTTGTTCGAGGATCGGCGTGCGCGCGCGGGCGAGGACATCGGCGTCGACAGGGGCATCGCGCAGTTCGGCGGCGATGCGATCGACCGCGGCGAACACCTCGTCGGCGCGGCCCGGCTCGACCACGACCGAAACGCCGAAGGTGCCGTAATCGCGATAGACGCTCGACATGCTCGACGCGGCCGAGGGCGAATAGGTCGCGCCCAGCTTCTCGCGAATTTCCTCGAGCAGCAGCAGCCCCATGACGTCGGACAGCATGTCAACGGCAACCTCTTCGGTCGCGTCGCTGTCGTCGTCGGTCGGCCAATAGGCGAGCGCAAGCGCCTGGTCGGGGGCGCCGGCATGGGTCAGCGTCACCGGGCTGCGGTCGGCCGGAAAGGCGACCGCGCGGCGATCGGCGAAGGCGCCGAAATCGGCGTCGCGCGGCGGCAACGCGCCGAAGCTGGCGGCGACGGCGGCAATCACCGCATCCTCGTCGATATCGCCGACGACCGCGATCTCGATCGGCGCGCGCGCGAGGATGGGCGTCAGCGCCGCCTCGAGCTCGCCGAGGTTGCGCGCGAGCAGCGTCGCCTCGTCGGGAATGCCGAAGCGCTGATCGCCGCTGGCGAGGATGCGGCCGACGTCGCGCGCCGACACCGATTGCGGCGTCGCGTCGAGCTGCGCCACGAAGGTCGGCACGAGGCTGGCCCAGCGCGACTGCGCCTCGGCGCGATAGCCGGGATCGGTCAGATAGGCGGCCGTGACCTTGAGCTGCAGCGGCAGGTCGGCCATCGTCGTCGTGCCCGACGCGCCGAAGCCGTCGTCGCTGACCGTCAGGCCGGGGCTGACGTTGCGCCCGGCGAGCAGCGCGACGAGATCGTCGTAGCTGTGCCGGCCGAGGCCGGCATTGGCGAACATCGTGTTCATGAAGATGGCGAGCCCAGGCTCGTCGGCGGGCAGCTGCAGCTCGCCCGAACCGAGGCGCACGGCATAGCGCAACTTGCCCTGTTCGAAGTCGGTCTTTTTGAGGTTGAGCCGCACATTGTTGGCAAAGGTGACGGTGCGGATGCCGAGATCGGCAATCGTGGCGTCGGCGGCAACGGCCCCGGCGGCACCGAAATCGTCATAGGCGAAGGCGGTCGCGGTCGCCGTGACCGGCGCGGTCAGCGCGGCCCTGGCCGCGGCATCGAACGCCGCGAGCACGGCGGCGTCGCCGCCCGCGATCGGGGTCTTGGTCGAGACATGGACGAGCGGCGGCGAGCCAGCCCAGCGCGCGCGGAACGCCGCCTCGACCGCGTCGAGCGTCAGCGTCGGCTTGAGCGTCGCGAACAATCGCTGCTGGAAGGCCGGGGTCGAGAAGATTGCGCGGTCGTTGAGCGTCGCCAGGATGCTCGCGGCGAGCGCGGCCGAGCGGCGCGTATCGGCCTGATCGGCAGCGGTATCGACCGCCAGCTGGATATTGGCGAGCTGTTCGGCAAGCTCGCCCGGCGCGAAACCGAACTCGAGCGCGCGGCGCAGCTCGTTCTCGCCGACCGCGAGCGCCTGTTGCCATTCGCCTTCCTTGGCGGTCACCGAGACCGACGCCGATCGCGCCGCCTCGAAAAAGGCCGAGGTCGACACGCCGCCGCCGAGGATCGGGCTGCCGGGCGCGTTGGCGAGCTTTTCGAAACGACGGTTGAGCATCGCGTTGCCGAGGCTTTCGAGCAGCGCGCGGCGGCTCTCGGCGACGGTGTCGGGGCGTTCGACATAGGGCTGAAAGCGGTCGATGCTGACGATATAGGGAACGTCGGGATCGACGAAGCTGTCGGCGGCGGCGGGACGCGCAACGTCGATCGTGCCGTCGTCGAGATCGGCGCCGGCCGGACCGACGCCCTGCCAGTCGCCGAAACGCGCCTTGATCTTCGCCTCGATCGCGTCGGGATCGAAATCGCCGACGAGGACGAGCGTCGCCTTTTCGGGGCGGTAATAGCGATGATAAAGCGCGCGGATCGTTGCCGCATCGGCGCTCTCGAGCACCTCGGCGGTGCCGATCGGCAGGCGATCGCCGAATGGCGTCTCGGGCGCGACGAAATCGAAATAATCGACGATGCGGCGCAGCTGGAAGCTGTCGCGCGTGCGCATTTCGGACAGGACGACGCCGCGCTCGCGATTCACCGCCTCGGGCGCGATGGTGAGGTTGCCCGCGGTTTCGCGCATCAGCATCAGCGCGGTATCGACCAGCTCGTCATCGGTGCGCGGCAGATCGAGCTGATAGGTCGTGGCATCGAAGCCGGTCGAGGCATTGGTGTCGGCGCCGAACGCCAGCCCGAGCCGTTCGAGCATCTTGGTCATGTCGCCTTCGGGGACGTTTTGCGACCCGTTGAACGCCATATGCTCGATGAAATGGGCAAGCCCGCGCTCGTTCTCGCCCTCGGCGATCGAACCGAAGTCGAAGCGCATCCGCACCGCCGCCGATCCCTGCGGCGTTTGGTTGCGCAAAATCGCATATTTCATCCCGTTGGCGAGCGTGCCATAACGCACCGCGGGATCGGGCAGGACATCGTAAACGGGAAAGCCCCAGCCGGTTTCGCCGCTGACCGGGGGCAGCGGCAGGGCGTCGTCCCGGACCAGCGCGGCGGGGGCCGGCGTCGCCGTCGCCGCCGGGTCGGGCAGCGTCGCGCAGGCGGATAAAGCGAGGGCTAAGGAGAGAAGCGGGAGGGTCGCAATGCGTGTGGCCGGGACGATCCGCTTCATAAACTCATTTTCCTCTTTTCTTGCGATGGCTGTCGAGATCGAGGACCTCGTTGTCGGCGCCTTCGGGCATCAGGCCGAGCCGCCGGGCGACCTCCTGATAGGCTTCCGCTTCGCCGCCGAGATCGCGACGGAAGCGATCTTTGTCAAGTTTTTCATTGGTTTGCATATCCCACAGCCGGCAGCTGTCGGGGCTGATCTCGTCGGCGAGGATGATCCGCGAAAAGTCGTTGTCCCAGATCCGCCCGAACTCGAGCTTGAAATCGACCAGCTTGATGCCGATGCCTGCGAACAGGCCGCACATGAAATCGTTCACGCGGATCGCCATGTCGGCGATGTCGTGCATCTCTTCCTGGCTCGCCCAGTTGAAGCACGCGATATGTTCCTCGGAAATCAACGGATCGCCGAGCGCGTCGTCCTTGTAGCAATATTCGATCAGCGTGCGCGGCAGCTGCGTGCCTTCCTCGATGCCGAGGCGTTTCGACAGCGTGCCCGCCGCGACGTTGCGCACGACGACCTCGATCGGGACGATCTCGACCTGGCGGATCAACTGTTCGCGCATGTTGAGCCGGCGCAGGAAATGCGTCGGCACGCCGATCTGGCCGAGCAGCGTGAAGATATGTTCGGAGATGCGGTTGTTGAGCACCCCCTTGCCCGAGATCGTGCCGCGTTTCTGCGCATTGAACGCGGTCGCGTCATCCTTGAAATACTGGATCAGCGTGCCCGGCTCGGGACCCTCGTAGAGGATCTTGGCCTTGCCTTCGTAAATCTGGCGGCGACGGGGCATGACGGTTACCTTCGCAGGGAAGAATGGGAGCGCCCCGAAATCGGCGCGCGCGTGGCGGCGCGGCGAGTCCGGGGCGGATGCCACCGTCCCTTAGCCAAAACGCGGGGGCGGCGCAAATCGTCCGCTAGGCCGCCGAAGCGCACGCCTCGATCGCGCCGGGTTCGGGGCGATCGCCGCTGGCGACGAAGCTGGCGTAATAGCTGCCGAGCTCGGGCTGTTCGGTGAAGCTCTTGAGCTTGTAGCCGACCGCCTCGAATTCGCAGAACAGCAGCTTGGGCGGGGTGCCGTGCTGCGTCGTCGGGCGATCGGCGTCGATCACGATCACCTCTCCGTCGCGCCGCAGCGCGGGATAGAGCCGCCAGAGAAAGGCGTAGGGTTCGGCGACCTCGTGATACATATGGACCATGAAGACGCGGTCGAAACTGCCCGCGGGGAGCATCGGATCGTCGGGCGCGCCCAATTTGATCGAGACGTTGTCGAGCCGTTCGCGCGCGACGCGGTCGGCAAGGCGGCGGATCGCGCCGCGATCGATATCCTGCGCGAGGACGCGGCCCTGCGCGCCGACGCGTTGCGCCAGCCGCACGGTATAATAGCCCTCGCCCGCGCCGATATCGGCGACGGTCATGCCGCTGGTGACGCCGGCGCGTTCCATCACCTCGCCCGCCTCGCCGAGCCGGTCGCGGCTGGTTTCGTCCGAATACTGGTTCGAGACGACGGGGGCGACGGGGCGGTCGGCGCGCGGAAAGTCGCGCGAGGTTTCGGGGCGGTCGGCATCGGGATCGTGGATCCAGTCGCAGCTGGCGAGCGCGAGCGACGACACGAGGACCAGCGCCATGATGCCCCGCCCCGCGCGCATCAATCGACGTCCTCTACCTCGACCTTTTCGCCGGTGACCTTTTGCGAGAGCGCGGCCGCCATGAAGGGGTCGAGCGCGCCGTCGAGGACGTCGTCGGGCGACGGCGAGGTGACGCCGGTCCTGAGGTCCTTGACCATCTGATAGGGCTGCAGGACGTAGCTGCGGATCTGGTGGCCCCAGCCGATTTCGGTCTTGGCCTGGTATTCGCCCGATGCCTCTGCCTCGCGCCGCGCCAGTTCGGCCTCGTACATCCGCGCTTTCAGCATGTTCATCGCGGTCGCGCGGTTCTTGTGCTGCGACCGGTCGTTCTGGCTGGCGACGATGATGCCCGTCGGGATGTGCGTGATCCGCACCGCCGAATCGGTCGTGTTGACGTGCTGGCCGCCCGCCCCGGACGCGCGATAGGTGTCGATCTTGAGATCGCCCTCGTTGATCTCGATGTCGATATCGTCATCGATGACGGGATAGACCCAGACGCTCGAGAAGCTGGTGTGGCGCTTGGCGGCGCTGTCATAGGGCGAGATGCGCACGAGCCGATGGACGCCGCTTTCGGTCTTGGCATAGCCATAGGCGTTCTCGCCCTTGACCTCGATCGTCGCCGACTTGATCCCCGCCTGGTCGCCCGCCTGGTAATCGACCATCGAAACCTTGTAGCCGCGCTTGTCGGCCCAGCGCTGGTACATGCGCAGCAGCATCTCGGCCCAGTCCTGGCTCTCGGTCCCGCCGGCGCCGGCATGGATTTCGATATAGGTGTCGTAGCTATCGGCCTCGCCCGCGAGCAGCGCCTTGATCTTGTCGGCATCGGCGCGGGTTGCGAGCTTGGCGAGCTGCGCCAGGCCTTCGTCGCCGAGCGCGGTGTCGCCTTCGGCATCGGCCATTTCGATCAGCTCGGCGGTGTCGTCCATGTCCTTCTGGATCGCCGTCACCGCCCGGATCGCATCGTCGAGCCGGCCGCGTTCGCGCATCACCTCCTGCGCGGCCTTGGGATCGTCCCACAAAGTCGGGTCCTCGACGCGCGCATTGAGCTCGTCGAGCCGCCGCTTCGCCTGGTCCCAGTTGAGGAAGCGGCGAATGAGGTCGAGCGCGGCGGTGATGCGGTCGATATGCGATTGCGCTTCGGCGCGCATGGAAAGTCTCCGTCAGATGTGACTGCCGCTTAGCGGAGTCGCGTTTAAAACGAAAGCGGGGGCGCGTCGCCGCGCCCCCGCTTCCGCAATGTCGAAAAGGTGGGTTAATGCCCGCCCGGCGCGCCCGCGATATCGTCGCTCAGTTCGGGCGGCGTGGCGCGGCCGTGGTCGGTGCCGGCGGTGCGTTCGCCGCGCGCCAGCGCGAAGATCACCCCCGACAGCGCGAGCAGCGCGATGACGTTGGGCACCAGCATCGTCGCATTGGCGATGTCGCCGAAGCGCCAGATCACCTCGAGCGGGACGTCCGCGGCGATGTAGATGACGATGCACCACAGGACGCGCCACGTCATGTGCAGCGCCTTTTCGCCCTTGAGGCTCGATCCGGGGAAGAGGTCGTAGAGCCAGGTGATCGCGCGCTCGCCGTAATAGCTCCACGTCAGCAGCGTCGTGAAGACGAACAGGATGAGCGCGATCGAGGCGATCAGCGTGCCCACCGGCACGCCGAGGATCGGGAACGGAAACGCCGCGCCGAACGCGCCCGAGGTCATCGCGAAGCCGGTCAGGTCGGACTGCCAGGCGTGTTCGACCGCCATGCCGCCGGCGGTGAAATCGCCCTCGACCGTCAAGATCACGAGCGCGGTCATCGTGCAGATGACGATCGTGTCGATGAAGGTGCCGAGCATGGCGAAACGACCCTGGGCGGCGGGATCGTTGGTCTGCGCGACGGCGTGCGCGATCGGGGTAGACCCCTGGCCCGCCTCGTTCGAGAACAGGCCGCGCGCGACGCCGGCGCGGATCGCGATGATGATCGCGGCGCCGATGAAACCGCCCGAGGCCGACTGCGTGTTGAACGCGCCGTAGAAGATGCGGCCGAAGGTTTCGGGAATATCGCGAATGTCGAGGATGATCGCGAGCAATGCCATCGCGATATAGGCGATCGCCATGAATGGAACCACCTTTTCGGCGACGTTGCCGATCGACTTGATGCCGCCGATGATGACGATGAATACCGCGATCGCGGTGACGAGGCCCCCGACCCATGCTTCGACGGCGAAGATTTCGGTCATCGAATCGGCGATCGAATTGGCCTGGATGCCGTTGCCGGTGACGATCGCCGAGATCAGCGTGCCGATGCAGAACAGGATCGCGAGCCATTTCCATTTCGGGCCGAGGCCGATGGTGATGTAGCTCATCGGGCCGCCGCGCCAGGTGCCGTCCTCGGCGCGGTCGCGAAAGCGGATCGCGAGCGCGCCCTCACCGAATGCCAGCGCCATGCCGACCAGGGCGGTGATCCACATCCAGAAGATCGCGCCTGGTCCGCCGAGCGCGATCGCGGTCGCGACACCGGCGAGGTTGCCGGTGCCGACCTGGCCCGACAGCGCGGTCGACAGCGCCGCGAAGGGAGAGATTTCGCCCGCGCCCTGCTTGCCCGACTTGGTGAACAGGCTGCGGAAGGCGGGAATCAAATGCGTCAGCGGATAGGCGCGCAGGCCGATCATGATATAGACGCCGGCGCCGAGCAGGAGGAGGACCAAGGGCGGGAACGGAATCACCGCCTCGCCGTTCCAGGTGCCGCCCCACAGGAAGTCGGACACGTTCATGATCGGCGCGAAAGCGTCGGGCTGAGCTGCTGCGGTCACGTGATAATCCCCCGGTTCGTGTCTTTTCGATCGCGGCGCGATGCGCGCGTTATGTTAACTGCCGCCGGGTTTTAACGCCGCAGCGAGCCTTGGCAAGCGCGGCGGGATCGCGGGCCGACGAGTCAGCGCGTCGCGGCGAGCCGTTCGACCGCGGCAAGCGTCAGCCGGACATGGTCATGATAATCCATGTCGTCGTGGACGAAGGCGATGCGGCCGTCGGAGCCGACGACGTAGCTGGTGCGCGTCGTCACGCCGGTATCGACGCCCGCCTTCTTCAGCGCGACGCCATAGTCGGCGATCATCCGCTTGCTCGCCGGCGCGACCGCGAACTTGCCGCGACATTCGGACACCGAGAATTTCCTGAGCGTGCCGAGATCGTCGGCCGAGAGGCCGAGCACGGTGGCGCCAGCGGCGCGGAAGCGCGGCATCGCCTCGGCAAAGGCATTGGCCTCGAGCGTGCAGCCGGTGGTGAAGGCGGCGGGATAGAAATAGAGGACCACCGGGCCCTTTGCGATCTCGCTGGCAAGATCGACCCGAAAGGTTTCGCCGCCGAGCGTGCCCGTCGTGACGAAGCGCGGCGCCGGATCGCCGACCGCGAGCCGGCCCGTCGCCTCGGCGCCGCGCGGATAGAGCAGCAAGACGGCACCGGCGAGAAGCGCGACGAGGGCGATGACGATAACGACGGCGCGGCGCATGCGAGCTTCTCCTGCGGGATGGACGCGATCGTCGCGACCCGATGTCGGCAACTAGTATATCCCGCCCTGGTCTTCGAGAAAGTCCGTGTCCTTGCGCTGGACCGGGGCGGTGCGCTGCGGGACGGCTTCCTGCTGCTGCTTCTTGGGCTGCGGAATCTCTTCCTTGCGAATCGTGCGCTTGGGCTCGGTCTCGGGCTTGAACGCCTCCCAGATGATCGCCGCCTTGGGATCGTCGTTCTCGCTGTCGGGAAAGACGCCATAGACGCGCTTGCCCGTCGTCCGGTCGATCCGCACCATGCGAATGTCGGCGGGGGCGACGAACGGGATCTTTGGCGCGTCCTTGGGGATCACCGCCTGGAAGAAATCGAGCGCGATCGGCGCGGAGACGCGGCCGCCCTGCGCCCATCCGCCCATGTCGCGCGGCTGGTCGTAACCGACATAGACGCCGGTGATGAGATCGGGCGTGCCGCCGACGAACCACACTTCCTTGGGCCCGTTGGTGGTCCCCGTCTTGCCCATCATCGGCCGGTCCATCGCGCGCAGCCGCGTCGCGGTGCCGCGCGTCACCACGCCTTCGAGGATGTGGACCATCTGATAGGCGGTCAGCGGGTCGAGCAGCTGGCGCCCGGTCTGCTCGAAGCGCGGCATCGGCCTGCCGTCCCAGTCGTCCCTGTTGCAGCCGTCGCACGCTTTCCATTTGGCCGGCCAGACGACCTTGCCGTTGCGGTCCTGGACATAATCGATGACGCGCGGGTCGAGCTCGCGGCCATGGTTGGCGAGCATCGAAAAGGCGTTGGTCATCTTCATCACGGTGGTTTCGCCGGCACCCAGCGCCATCGACAGATAGGGCGGATAGTCGCCGATCTTCATCCGCTTGATCGTCGCCACGACCTTGTCCATGCCGGTCGCATTGGCGGCCTGGACCGTCATCAGGTTGCGCGACTGTTCGATACCCCAGCGCATCGTCTTGGGCCCGGCATAGCCGCCCGAGAAATTGCGGAAGCATTTGTCGCCGAGATTGGCGCCCTGCCAGACGCAGAACGGCTGATCGACGATGATGCTGGCGGGGGTCATGCCGTTGTCGAGCGCGGCCGAATAGACGAACGGCTTGATCGTCGAGCCCGGCTGGCGCTCGGCCTGGGTGGCGCGGTTGAACGACGATATGCGGTTCGAAAAGCCGCCCTGCATCGCATAGATGCGGCCCGAATGGGGATCCTCGACGACCATCCCGCCCGACACCTTGGGCACGTTGCGCAACGCGAATTCGTCGCCGCCCATCGGCTTGACCGCGATCAGGTCGCCCGGCGCGATGCGATCGAACGCGCCCATCGCGTTGCCCGCCGTCATCCGGCCGGTGCTGCCGTCGGCAAAGCCGATCTCGGCCTCGCGCCCGTTTTTCGACAACAAGGCGGCGATCCGCCAGTCCTCATAGTCGATCGTGACATAGGACGAGGCGAGCCGGCTCTTCCACTGGTCGTCGGCCTCGATCGTCGCGATCGCGCCCGACCAGCCGCGCCCGGCATCGAAGCGCAGCAGGCCGGCGCGCAGCGCCTTGGTCGCCGCCGCCTGCATCTCGGGTTCATAGGGCGTGCGCACCCACAGGCCGCCGGCATAGACGCTCAAGGGGCCGTCGTCGGCGGTCTCTCCGAACTTGTCGATCAGCTCGCGGCGGACTTCCTCCATGTAATAGCCGCCGGCATTGCGGAACGGCGAAATGCTCGTCGCGGTCAGGCCGAGCGGCCTGGCCGTCGCCTCGGCGCGCTGGGCCGCGCTGATCCAGCCGTTCTCCTCCATCTGGCCGAGCACGAAATTGCGCCGTTCGAGCGCGAGCGCGCTATTCTGCGCGCGACCGTATTTTTCGGGCGCCTTGGGCAAGATGGCGAGAAACGCCGCCTCGCTGAGATCGAGATTGCCGACATCCTTGTCGAAATAGGCGCGCGCCGCCGCCTGGACCCCGAACGAGCGGCGGCCGAGCGGGATTTCGTTCAAATACAGTTCGAGGATCTGCTGCTTGGTCAGCACGCTTTCGATGCGCCGCGCGAGCACCATCTCGCGGAACTTGCGCGCCAGCGAATATTCGTCGCTCAGCAGGATGTTCTTGGCGACCTGCTGGGTGATCGTCGAGCCGCCCTTGGCGCGCTCGTTCGAGCCGGCCTTGCTGATATAGTCGATCACCGCGCCGGCAAGGCCGGTATAATCGATGCCGCCATGGCTGAAAAAGGTCTTGTCCTCGGCGGCGAGATAGGCCTGGATCAGCTGCGGCGGCAGGTCCTCGTAGCTCAGCTGCACACGGCGTTCGCGGGCATAGCTGTGGACCGGCTCGCCGCTCGCCCCGCGCACCACGGTCGGCAGCGGCGGCTGATATTCGAGCAGCGACTTGGCATCGGGCAGGCCGCGCGCGACCACCGCCCACAACGCGATCCAGCCGACCAGCGCGAGGACGACGGCATAGGTCAGCCAGCGAAAGCGGCGGCGGTGCCAGCGATCGGCGAACCAGTGCCCAAGCCCGGCGGCGTCGCGACGCAGGCGGTAGCGCGCATAAGCGCCGGTGGTGGCGGGGCCGGTGGCAGCAGGGGCGGTGTCGTCGGTCATTGCGGCCACGCTTTAGCAAAGGCCACGGGCATTGCCATATGCTTCGTGGACAAGATGCAGATTGCGGGCACGCGAAGCCAAAATCACCGTTCCGCCCGCAACTTCGCGAAATGCACGATCACCGCCTGGGCGATGCCGCGCGCGACGCGGCGCTGGCCTTCGCGCGAGGCGAGGAAATTGGCATCGGCGGCGTTGGTGATATAGCCCGCCTCGACCAGCGCCGAGGGCATGTCGGGCGCCTTGAGCACGATCAGTCCCGCCATGCGGTGCGGAACCTGGCGGAAGGGGAAATCGTCGCGCGCCTCGCGCACCAGCAGCCGCGCGAAATCGGCCGAGGCGCGCATCGTCTCGCGCTGGCTGAGGTCGATCAGGATCGCGCCGATATCGTCGGACTTGCCGCCGAGGTCGACGCCATGGATGATGTCCGAGCGGTTTTCGCGCGCGGCGAGCAGCGCCGCCTCGCGGTCCGACGCGGTTTCCGACAGGGTGTAGACGGTCGCGCCGTGCGCGGCGGTGTTTTCGGCGCCGTCGGCATGGAGCGAGACGAACAGGTCGGCGCCGAGGCGGCGCGCGATGCCGAAGCGTTCTTCGAGCACGAGGAAGCTGTCGTCGTCGCGGGTCAGCGCGACGCGCACCCGCCCGCTGTCGATGAGGTCGCGGCGCAGCGCCTTGGCCAGCGCGAGCGTGAGATCCTTTTCGCGCGCGCCCTCGGCGACCGCGCCGGGATCGTGGCCGCCATGGCCGGCATCGATGACGACCAGCGGCAGCGTGGCATCGTCGCCCTCGATCGCCGGCAGCGGCAGCGCGGGCGCGGGTTTGCCGATTTTGATCGACACGCTGTAGCGGCTGCGGCGGCGCTGGGCGGCGGCAAATACGGGAATTTCCGCCAGATGCGATATCGCTGCGGCCGGTCCTGAAAGGGCGGCGGCAAGCGGCAGCAACGCGGTGACCATGAATGCCATGACCGTGCTATGCCGCCCCGATTCCCTGTTCGTCCAGCCCCCATGCGTCGCGCGCGGTGGCGGCAACAGCGCGGTTGCCGTCGCTGCCGGGCGGTGCTAGCACGATGGCGGGCCGCAAAACCCGCTCGTCACGCCCGTTTTTCGGGATCGCGGCGAAACGGCGGCACGGCTCGACCAGGGGCAAGGATATGTGGCAATATGCCGCGATTTTTCGCCCCCTATCGAACCAGGTTGACGCTGAATGAGGCATGACATCCCCCTCCACACCCGCCCCGGCAAGGGACATTTCGTCCCGCGCGGCGCGGATCGGAGCCGGATCGTCCCGCATTTTCCGGGCACTTTCGTCCCCGGACCGGCGAGCGCGTTTTGCGCCCGGGCCCGTACCAGCAGACACAATCATCATAACCACCGGATCACGCCCGGCAGCGCGACATCGCGCCCAGGGCCGTCCACAAAACATGGCGTCCGCACCCTTTTCCCGCTTGGGCTAGCCCCACCGGGAGGGAGCGCCGACGCCCGGAGTAAAGTACATGACAACGCGCATGCTGATCGACGCGCGGCACCGGGAAGAGACCCGGGTCGCCGTCCTCAACGGAAACCGTATCGAGGAATTTGATTTCGAGTCCTCCGAGCACAAGCAGCTCAAGGGCAATATCTACCTGGCGAAAGTCACCCGCGTCGAACCGTCGCTGCAGGCGGCGTTCATCGAATATGGCGGCAACCGCCACGGCTTCCTCGCCTTCAGCGAAATCCACCCCGATTATTACCAGATCCCCAAGGAAGATCGCGAAGCGCTGCTCCGCGAAGAGGCCGAGCACGCCGCCGAAGAGGCCGCGATGCGCGCCGAAGAGGATATCGAGGAGCTCGAGGGCGAGGTCGAGGACGTCGTCCCGCCCGCCCCGCTCGACGAAGACGATCACGCCGACAATAACGACGACGGCCATGGCGACGAGTCGCAGGACGACGAGGAACGCGGCGAGGACGACGAGGACGACGAGGCGCGCGGCGGCCGCCGGGCGCGCAATCGCGGTCGCGGCAAGGGCCCCAAGCGGCGTCCGAGCGACGAGCTGAAGGACAAGCGGATGGCGCTGCGCCGCCGCTACAAGATCCAGGACGTGATCAAGCGCCGCCAGGTGATGCTGGTCCAGGTCGTCAAGGAAGAACGCGGCAACAAGGGCGCCGCGCTCACCACCTATCTGTCGCTCGCCGGTCGCTATTGCGTGCTGATGCCCAACACCTCGCACGGCGGCGGGATCAGCCGCAAGATCGCCAACGGCAGCGATCGCAAGCGGCTGAAGTCGATCATCGACGACCTCAAGCTGCCGCCGAGCGTCGGCGTCATCATCCGCACCGCCGGCCTGTCGCGCACCAAGCCCGAGATCAAGCGCGATTTCGACTATCTCGCGCGATTGTGGGACGGCATTCGCGAAAACACGCTGGGCCAGTCGGCGCCGGCGCTGATCCATTCGGACAGCGACCTGATCAAGCGCGCGATCCGCGACATCTACAATCGCGAGATCAGCGAAGTGCTGGTCGAGGGCGAGGACGGCTATCGCGCCGCCAAGGACTTCATGAAGCTGCTGATGCCGAGCCACGCCAAGCGCGTGCAGCATTATGCCGACCCCGTGCCGCTGTTCCAGCGCTATGGCGCCGAAGACCAGCTGAGCGCGATGTACAATCCCGTCGTCCAGCTGAAATCGGGCGGTTACCTGGTGATCAACCCGACCGAGGCGCTCGTCTCGATCGACATCAACTCGGGCCGGTCGACCAAGGAACACGGCATCGAGGCGACCGCGTACAGCACCAATATCGAGGCGGCGCGCGAGATCGCCCGCCAGCTGCGCCTGCGCGACATGGCCGGGCTCGTCGTCATCGATTTCATCGACATGGAAAAGAACGGCAATGTCCGCAAGGTCGAGCGCGCGATGAAGGACGCGCTCAAGAACGACCGCGCGCGCATCCAGGTCGGCCGCATCTCGGGCTTCGGCCTGATGGAAATGAGCCGCCAGCGGCTGCGCACCGGCGTGCTCGAGGCATCGACGCGCGAATGCCCGCATTGCGAAGGCACCGGCCTCGTCCGCACCGCCTCGTCGGCGGCGCTGTCGGCGCTGCGCCTGCTCGAGGAGGAAGCCGCCAAGGGCAAGGGCACGCGCCTGGTCCTGCGCACCAGCCAGGAAGCGAGCTATTACGTGCTCAACGCCAAGCGCGACGAGCTTGCCGAGATCGAGCACCGCTATGGCGTCGTCATCGAGATCCTGTCCGACGGCGAAACCGAAGGCGCGCGCATGACGGTCGACATCAGCGGCCCGCGCCCCGAGAACATGCCCAAGTTCGAATCGCTCGCCGAGGATGACGACGACGTCGTCGAGGCGGACGATTATGGCGACGACGGCGATGGCGACGACGACGCCGACCGCAGCGACCGCGACGATCGCGGCAGCGACGGCAAGCGTCGCCGCAAGCGTGGCGGCCGCGGCCGATCGCGCGACGAGCGCGGTGCGAACGACCAGCGCGGGGGCGACGACAGTCGCCCGGCGCGAATCGATCGCGACGACAGCGACCAGGACGAGGGCGAAAGCCGCGACCGGCCGAGCGCCGCCGCCGACGAGGACGAGGGCGACAAGCCCAAGCGTCGTCGCGGACGGCGTGGCGGACGGCGTCGGCGCGGCGGTCGCGGCGAAGGCGCCGAGGGCGGCGAGCACCAGGCCGGCGGCAACGCGCACGACCAGGGTGGCGATCGCGCCGCGCGAACGAGCAATTCGGGCGACCATGCCCCCGCCCCGGCCGACGACGCCGGGACCGGAGACGGTGCGCAGGACGATGGCGACGACAAGCCGCGGACGCGCCGTCGTCCGCGTGCGCGCAAGCCCGACGATGCCGGTGCCGCAACCCCGGCGACGGCGGGCGGCGGCGACGTAGCCGACGCCGCTCCGGCCAAGGCACCGCGCAAGCCGCGCGCCCGCAAGGCCAAGGCCGACGACCAGCCGACCGCGCAGGAACCGGCGGATACGCCGACCGCTCGCGGGAAGGCCGAAAAACCCGCCGCCAAGCCGCGGGCACGTGCCAAGCCGGCAGCCAAGCCGGCCAAGGCGGCCAAGGCGGCCACGGCCAAAACCGACGCGATCAAGGACGACGACGCCAAGAGCGACGCCGCGCCGGACAAGGCACCGCGCAAGCCGGCGGCGAAGAAGCCCGCCGAGACGGCGGCAGCGCGGCCGGCGAGCGATGTCGAAAGCGCGACCGAAGAAGCCGGCGCCGGCGGCGGCAGCCGTCGCGGCTGGTGGCAAAGGACCTTTGGCAACTGATCCGCCGATACGATCATCGGTCCGGGCATCGGGCCAGGAATCGGGCCGGGCGCGACCGCAAGGTCGCCCGGCCCGATTTTCATCGCGCGTTCAGCCGCCCGGCGCCACAAGCGGCGCCATGACCTCCTCCCAGATCAGCGCGGCCTCCACCGCGAGCCCGACCGCGCCCATCGTCGCGCGTCTCGTCGCGCGCGCGCTGGCGCTGCTCGCCTGCCTGTCGCTCGCGATCGCGCCGGTCGGCGCGCAGTCGGTCCTGCGCGATGCCGAAACCGAGGCGCTGCTGACCGACATGTCGAAACCGCTGATCGAGGCGGCGGGCCTGGCGCCCGCGAGCGTCGATATCGTCATGATCCAGGATCCGTCGATCAACGCCTTCGTCGCCACCGGCCAGACCGTCTACATCCACAGCGGGCTGATCACTTCCGCCGACAATGCCAACCAGGTCCAGGGCGTGATCGCCCATGAACTGGGCCACATCGCGGGCGGCCATGTCGTGCGCTTCGACGAAGGCGCGACGGCCGCGACGCGGATCAGCCTGCTCTCGCTGCTGGCCGGGGTCGCGTTGATCGCGGCAGGCGCCGGCGAAGCGGGCACCGGCGTGATGGCGGCGGGCCAGCAGGCGGCGATGGGCAGCTTCCTCGCCTATTCGCGCACGCAGGAATCGTCGGCCGACCAGGCCGGATCGAGCTATCTGCGCAGCGCCGGAATCAGCGGCAGGGGCATGATCGACTTCTTCAAGACGTTGCAGAACCAGGAGTTCCGCACCGGCGTCAATCGCGAGGCCGGCTGGGCCTATACCCATCCGCTGTCGGGCGACCGCATCGCGCGGCTCGAACACGATATCGAAGCCGATCCCGCCTATGCCGTCGCCACCGATCCCGCGATCGAGGCGCGCTTTCAGCGCATCAAGGCCAAGCTGGGCGGTTATTCCGACGAGCCGACGCGAACCTTGCAGAAGTTTCCGGAAACCGACCACAGCGTCGCCGCGCGTTATGCCCGCGCCTATGCCTGGCATCGATCGGCCTATCCCGACAAAGCGCTCGCCGAGACCGAGGCGCTGCTGGCCGAGCAGCCGAACGATCCCTATTTCCTCGAGCTCGAAGGACAGGTGCTGCTCGAATCGGGGCGTCCGGCCGATGCCCTGGAGCCCTTGCGGCAGGCGACCGCGCTGAGCGGCGCGCAGCCGCTGATCGCGGCGATGTTCGGCCATGCCCTGATCGCCACCGAGGACCCGGCGAATTACGACGAGGCGGTCGCCATCCTGCGTGCCGCCGTGACGCGCGATCGCGAAAATCCGTTCGCCTGGTACCAGCTCGGGCTGGTCTACGCGCGCGAGGGCGACCAGCCGCGCGCCTCGCTCGCCAGCGCCGAGCGATTCAGCCTGGTCGAGGAGTGGCCGCTTGCATTACGCTATGCCGAAATGGCAATGGCTGGTATCGATCCCAACGCACCCGATTGGTTGCGCGCGCAGGACATCGCCTATGTCGCCCGCGCCGAAATCGAGAGCGACGGGAAGAAAAAGAAGAAGCGCTGACAGGCGGACCGCATCGAGGGGCCGCCACCACCGGGGGCCGCATGACGGGCGATAAAGACGAACATTACCGGCCCTGGCTCGACAAGTTCGACGGCGAGGACGAGGACAGCGCCCAGCGCATTCGCAAGGCGACGATCGACATTCCCAAGGCGCAGGACGAACGGGACCCCAGCCCCGCGCCCGGCACCCACGCCAAATCGGCGTCAGACCAGGCGGCGGCGCTCCTGTCGGGCGTGAAACGCGCCTGGCACGGCTTTGCCGCGACAACGATTCGCTGGGGCGAACGCGCCGATATCCCGCGCCGCGTCGCCGCGCTCGAGCTGGGCGACAAGGCCGACAGGCTGGGAGCGGCGATATCGCGCGGCGCGGGCAAGGCGGGCGGCGCGATCGCCGCGGGCGCCGCGACGGCGGGCAAGTCGAGCGGCACGATGATCGGGCGGGCGGCCCGCAAGACCCGCGCCGCCACGGCCAGCGGCCTCGACAAATCGATCGCGGCGACGCGCAACGGTAGCGGCCGGCTGATCGCCGGGGCCAGGGATGCGGCCAGGCCGGTGATCGCCAAGGTCGCCCCGCCCAAACCCGAAGCCCCGGTCATCGGCAGCGAGCTCGACCGGCTGGTCGCCGAGGAAAAGGCCGGAGAAGCCACGCGACCGGCCAAGCAAAGCGGCGGCGACCTGCCGCTGTTCGGAGACCTGGGCGGCGAGATGCGTGGCTCCGCGAGCGTTGCGGCAGATCCGCAGGCGGCCACCCCCGTCGCGAGCCCCAGGCCGGCGGCGGCCAAGGCCATGCAGGCGGGTTACGCGGAAGCCGAGCCGGCGCGGCCTGGCGCGCGCGAACCGGCCGGAGCGCGGCGCGCGATCGCCGTCGGCGCCGTGGCCATCGCGCTGCTCGCAGTGGCAATCCTTGCCGGAAGCGCCTTGTGGGGCCGCGGCGGCGACGACAGCGCGAGTGCGACGACGGCCGCGACCGATGCCGAGCCGGGGACCGTGCTCGCCGCGATCGATGGCCGCGACCGCGCCGAAATCGAGGCGGTGGTCGAAGCCTATCTGCTCGACCATCCCGAAATCATTCCGCGCGCGCTCGACCGCCTGCAGCAGCGCGAGGCGGCGACCGCGATCGCGCGGCTGCGCCCGGCGATCGAACGGCCGTTCGCGGGCGCCTGGGGCGGCAACGCGGCGGGCGACGTCGTCATCACCGAATATAGCGATTTCGCCTGCGGCTTCTGTCGCCAGAGCCTGCCCGACGTCGAAAGGCTGCTCAAATCCGATCCCCAGCTCAAGATCGTCTATCGCGAGCTGCCGATCCTGTCGGCGCAGAGCGGACCCGCAGCCAAGGTCGCGCTCGCGGCCGCGCGCAAGGGCCGCTATCGCGACTATCACCTCGCGCTGTTCGCGCTGCGCCAGCCGAATGACGCCAACATCCTTGCCGCCGCCAAAAAGGCGGGAATGACCGCCGAGGATGTCGAAAGCGCCAAGGCCGACCCCGCACTCGATCGCGAGATCGCATCGAACGTGACGGTCGCGCAGCAATTGCGCTTCGAGGGCACGCCGACCTTCGTCGTCGGCGACCAGATCCTCCACGGCGCGGTCGGCTATGACGCGCTCAAGGCGGCCGTGGCGAAGGCGAGGAAGAGCAAGAACACCGACTAACGCGGCGCGCTCGCCGCACCCGCGACCAGCAGGGTTTCGCGCCCATTCTCGATCATCGCGAGCGATCCCTGCGACAGCCCGGGGGCGATGGGCGCGCCGCTGTCGCCGTGCTCGGGCAGGTCGAGGAGCAGACCGCGCAGCACGCGGCTCGACATGCCGTGCATGACGATCAGCCGGTCGCCCGGCTCGTCGCGCGTGGCGGCGATCCATTCGCCGAGGCGGCGGGCGACGTCTTGATAGCTTTCGCCGCCCGGCACGCCGCGTGTGAACAGGCCGGTCGCGGCATCGTCGGCGCGATCGCGCTCGGCCGAAAGCTCGGAATAATAGCGCCCGCCCCAGCTGCCGACATCGATCTCGCGCAGCCGCGGATCGCGCCGCGCGGCGTGCCAGTCGAGCGCCAGATGCTCGGCGATGACCGCCAGCGTCTGCAGCGCGCGGCCGGTGTCCGACGCCCATAGGGTCAGCGCCGGCGCGTTGCCGAGGCGTTCGGCGAGCGCCGCGCCGATGGCGTCGGCCTGGGCGAAGCCGGTGCGCGTCAGCGGCGTGTGCGGCGCATCGCCCTGCAGGCGGCGGACCGCGTTGAACACGGTTTCGCCGTGGCGACAGATGTACCAGCGGCCCGCCTGCGTCATGCGGGGGCGATCATTCGGGTCGCCCCTTGAACCCCTGCGCGACGACGTACCATTCGGGCGAGCCCTTGCGGCTGGCGGGCGGCTTGGCGTGTTTGACGGTACGGAAATTGCGCTTGAGCAGCGCGAGCAGTTCGCGGTCGGTGCCGCCGGCGAAAACCTTCGAGACGAAGGCGCCGCCCTCGGCCAGCGTCTGGATCGCGAACTCCGCCCCGGCTTCGGCGAGGCCCATGGTGCGCAGATGGTCGGTCTGCTGGTGGCCGACGGTGTTCGCCGCCATGTCGGAGATGACGAGATCGGGCGTACTGCCCAGTTCGGCGATCAGCCGGTCGGGCGCATCGTCGGCCATGAAATCCATTTCGAGCAAGATCGCGCCCTCGATCGGGTCGGTCGGGAGCAAGTCGATGCCGACGATCGCCGCGCGCGGCGCGAGCAGGCGCGCGACCTGCGTCCAGCCGCCGGGCGCGACGCCGAGATCGACGATCGCCCGCGCGTTCTTGAGCAGGCCGAATTTCTCGTCGAGCTCGATCAGCTTGTACGCGGCGCGGCTGCGATAGCCCTCGGCGCGCGCGCGCTTGACATAGGGGTCGTTGAGCTGGCGCTGGAGCCAGCGCGTCGAGCTGGCGCGGCGCCCCTTGGCGGTGCGCACGCGAGTCGTCCGCCCGGCGTCTCTGCGGCCGCTCGTCACGACCGCCGCTGCCGCTTGTCGTCGCCCGCCATCAGCGTGCGCAAAATGCCCTCGCGGATGCCGCGATCGGCGACGCCGAGGCGGTCGGCGGGCCAGATGTCGAGGATCGATTCGAGGATCGCGCAGCCGGCGACGACGAGCTGGCCGCGCTCGCGCCCGATCGTCGGTAGCTCGGCGCGCTCGTCGAGCGACATATGCGCGAGCCGCGTGCTGATCGCGCGCATCGATGCCGACGGGACGATCAGGCCGTCGATCGCGCTGCGGTCATAGGCGGGCAGTTCGAGATGGAGGCTGGCGAGCGTGGTGACGGTGCCGCTGGTGCCGAGCAGGCGCGCCTCGCCCGGGTCGGCGCTGGGCAGGCGCTGCGCGAACGGCGCGAACGCCTGGCGCACGATATCGCGCATCTCGGCATAGCCCGCGATGCGCGCGTCGGCGTCGGCGACGTCGATCTCCACCGTCTCGGTCAGCGAGACGACGCCCCATGGCACGCTCATCCAGTCGAGCACCTGGGGCACCGGGCCGGTCGAATCGACCAGCACCAGCTCGGTCGAGCCGCCGCCGATGTCGAACACGAGCGCGGGCCCGTCGCCGGGTTCGAGCAGGATGTGGCAGCCGAGCATCGCGAGCCGTGCCTCCTCCTCGTTCGAGATGATTTCGAGCGCGATGCCGGTTTCACGATAGACGCGGTCGATAAAGGCGGGGCCGTTGGTCGCGCGGCGGCATGCCTCGGTCGCGACCGAACGCGCGAGCGTGACGTGGCGGCGGCGCAACTTGTCCGAACAGACCGACAAGGCGGCGATCGCGCGATCGATCGCGGCGTCGGAAATGCGCCCGCTGTGCGTCAGCCCCTCGCCGAGGCGGACGATGCGCGAAAAGGCGTCGGTGACGATAAAGCCGTCGGCGGTCGGGCGGGCGATGAGCAGGCGGCAGTTGTTGGTGCCGAGGTCGATCGCGGCATAGCTCGACCGGCGCGCCTTGTGCGCCGTTCCGCGAGGCCGATTATGACCCGCCCCGCCGGGGGGACGCTTGTCCGCAAACCTACCGGGGCCATCGTTACCCGGCTGCCGCGGCGATGGTGCAGGACGATCCGCCATGCCAGCAACGCCAATCTTCATGTTATCACCGCGCGGGAATATCCCGCCGGAACTTGTCGGCAAGCTTAGGGTCGCAGGCGCGCGATGGCAAGGTAAGCGCCAGAGCGGCGCAAAAAAGTCGGGCCGGTGGATCCGGGAAGCAATGGACCCACCGACCCTATCAGCCCCCGACAGGGACCGAATCGTTCGCCGACACGAGCGCGGGCGCTCCGTCGGGCTTGATGACGGAATAGACCGGACCGACTGTGGACACGCTGAACGAGAATATCGGCTTTCGTTCAGTTATCCGCCGTTCAGCCTGGGCGTCGCCAAGCGGCCGGGCGGGCCGGCGGCTTGCCCCGCGCGCCGGGACTGCTATCGCAGGCGGGACCCATGCGCATGTCCCGCATCCTCGCCGCCGCCGCGATCTTCGTCACGGTCGGTCCATGGCCGCTCGGCCGCCCGGTGGTGCCGCCGCCGGTCACGACGTTGCGCTTCGCCGCCGGCCCGCTGGCACTCGATTCGAGCGACCCGGCGCGGCGACGCTTCGGCGAACTCGTCCTGCTGGAAGCGTGGCAGATCACCAGCCCGCACGACGGCTTCGGCGGCTGGTCGGCGCTGGCGATGACGGGCAAGCGCCATTTCGTCGCGGCGAGCGACAGCGGCTGGATTTTCGATTTCGGGCTCGGTGGCGACGGCGGGATCGTCGCGCCGACGCTCAGGCCGTTGCCCGGCCGCGCCGGCGACATGGCGCTGCACAAACGCTATCGCGATGTCGAGGCGCTGGCGCGGACCGATCGCGGCGATTGGCTGGCGACAATCGAGAGCCGCCGCGAAATCCGGCGCTACAGCGATGACTTCGCCCGCGAACGAAACGTCGCCCGGCCGAAGGCGATGCACCGCTGGCGATCGAATGCCGGGGCCGAGGCGATGGTGCGGCTCGCCGACGGGCGCTGGCTGGTGATGTCCGAACGCGGGCGGATCGACGGGCATAGCGATGTCCTGCTGTTCGACCGCGCGCCCGACCGGCCCGATGCGGTCGTCGCGCGCTATCGATACGACCGCGGCGGCATGGGGTCGGTCTCCGATGCGGTCGCGCTGCCCGACGGACGCATCGCCATCCTGCATCGCAGCGTTTCGCTGATCGACGGTTTTTCGGCGACGCTCGCGATCGCCGACCCGGCCGAGATCGCGCCCGGCAGGGCGTGGACGGCACGCATGCTGGGCGAGCTGGCGCCGCCGTTGCTGGCCGACAATTTCGAAGGGCTGGCTGTCGATCCCGATCCTGCCTGTCGCTGCGTGTGGATCATTTCCGACGACAACAAGGCGGTGTGGCAGCGCACGCTGCTGGTGCGCGTGCGATTGCCGGCACGAACCGACTAGGCCCGTGCAAGGCACGAAAAAAGCGGCGCCGGGGCGCCGCTCGATTCGATTCGAAAGCTGAAGAAATGCGAAAGCGCGCGCGCCTTAGGCGGCGGTCGCGTCCTTCTTCATGATCTCGCGCTTGAGCTTGCGCGCGCGATCGCTGAGCTTGGTCTCGCTTGTCTTGACGAGCCAGTTGTCGAGCCCGCCATTATGTTCGACCGAACGCAGGCCCGCCGTCGAAACGCGCAGTTTGACGCTGCGATCGAGCTTTTCGGACAGCAGCGTCACATTCTGCAGATTGGGCAGAAAGGTGCGCTTGGTCTTGTTGTTGGCGTGGCTGACATTGTTGCCGACCATACGGCCCTTGCCGGTAAGTTCGCAGATGCGCGACATCGTTCTGAAACCTTTATTGGGGTAATCGGGATTCCCGCGAGCGGCCACTCGGACCGAGCCGGAAAGTCGGCGCACCTAAACAGGTCATGCGGATTCGTCAAGCCAAGCTTGGCGACGAACGCCCCGCGCGCTAGCAGGCGGGCATGGCTTTTCCCCCCTCCCCCTTCATGGCGCGCGCGCTCGCGTTGGCGCGCGATGCGGGCATCGCGGGCGAGGTACCGGTCGGGGCGGTGGTGGTGCGCGGCGGACGCATCATCGGCGAAGGCGCCAACCGCCCGCGCGGCGCCGCCGATCCCACCGCCCATGCCGAAATCGTCGCGATTCGCGCCGCCGCGCAGGCGATCGGCAACGAACGGCTGACCGATTGCGACCTGTGGGTGACGCTCGAACCGTGCGCGATGTGCGCGGGCGCGATCGCGCATGCGCGCATCGCCAGGCTCTATTACGGCGCGAGCGATCCCAAGGGCGGCGGCGTCGACCATGGCGCGCGCGTCTTCGCCCACCCGACCTGCCACCATGCGCCCGAGGTTGCGGGCGGCATCGCGGCGGGCGAGGCGGGCGAATTGCTGCGCGAATTCTTCGTCGCTCGCCGCCGCGATCGGTCGGCGGCGGCGATTATTTCAGCCAGCCGTGGCGATCGGCCCTGACCGCGATCCACAGCAGCAGCGCCGCCACCACCGGGATCAGCAGCGAAATGCCAAGTTCCCACCCGGCCATCCCCGCGCCAACATCGGTGAGCACCCAGTAATAGAGCTGCTGAACGATGATCGCGGCAAGCGACAGGGCCAGTGCCCAGACCGCCCAGCGCCGCCGCAGCAACAGCAACAGGCAGCCGAGCGTGCCGCCGAATACGGCGATGGCGAAGGCGCCGACATACCAGGCCGGTTGCGCCGCGACCGCCGCGCGTTCGGCCGCGGTCATCGCCTCGGAAATCGCCGCGGGCATCGTGACCTGCGCGATATAGGCCATGACGCCGAACAGGTTCCAGACGAGCGCCAGCGCGGCGACGAGCCAGTACCAGCTGGGTGGTTTCGTGGTTGTGAAATCTTGCATTGGTGCCTCCCCTATCGTTCGGTCGCGCCTTTGCGGCGCTGACCGGGCATCGTCATAGCAGTTTTCGCGCGCTCATGCCAAAACAAGATCGATCGCGCGCGCGGCGCCGTTAAGGAACCGTTTCGCCCGCCAACGGTAATAGGGCCAATGAGCTACCTCGACGCCAACCGTACCCCGGAACGGATCGCATCCGCGATCGCGGCTGCCGTCATCGTCGCCGCCGCCGGCTATGTGGCGGCGACCGCGCGCGAAGGCGTCGTGCTCAAAAGCGCGGTCGAGGCGCTGTCGACCTTCGATGTCACCGCACCGCCACCGCCACCGCCGCCGCCCACGCCGGCGCCCGAGCCGAGCAAGGCGAAGGAAGGCGCGGCATCGGCCGCCAACACCCGCGCCACCCCGACGCAGATCGTCGCGCCCAAGCCGCGCCTCCCGATCCCGGTACCGGTCAAGGCCGCCCCGGTCGCGGGCAAGGGCAACGATTCGGATGCCGGCGCCGCCGAAACCCCCGGCCCCGGCACCGGCGCGGGAGGAAGCGGCAACGGCCTGGGCAGCGGCAACAGCGGCGACGGCACCGGCGATGGCGGGCTGGCGAGCAAGTCGTATCGGATCAAGGGCGATATCTCGAACCGCGATTTTCGCAACATGCCCGAGAATTTGAAGGTCGACGGCACCGTCGTCGCGCTCGTCAGGGTCGGCATCGACGGCCGCGCCAAGGCCTGCTCGATCGTGCGATCGTCGGGCAGCGCGCGGCTCGATTCGGAAACCTGCGACCTGATCAGGCAGCGGTTCCGCTACGAGCCGGCGCGCAACGGTGCCGGCGACCCGATCGAATCGGATATCTATCGCACCCAGCGTTATTGCCTGAAAGGCCAGGACTGCAGGAT
>JAACTG010000113.1:0-5809 GCA_009993585.1 Sphingomonadales bacterium | reverse complement strand
CTGAATAAAGGATTCGCCATGACGCACCCGATCGGAACACCCACGCAATCGCCCGTGAAAACGCTCGCACTGACCGGCGCGGGACTGGCGCTGGCGCTAGGCCTGGCCGCCTGCACCACGCTCGCGCCCGACGACGCGCGCTATGACGATCAACCCCCCTATTCCGACGCCGGCGACTACAGCGTCGATAGCGACATCGGGTCCGCGACGGATCGGCCCGCTTATACGGGATCCCAGGTAACGCGACCGCGGCGCATCGCCGGCGCCATCGAGGCGCGCGACTTTTCCGCCAGCGGCGCGCGCGAACGCGAAGGACGATCGGCGCTGTTCCACCTGTCGATCGCCACCGACGGTCGCGTGACCGACTGCCGCGCGCACGAATCGAGCGGCATCGCCGCGCTCGACGATTTCACCTGTCGCCTGATCCTGCAGCGTTTTCGCTACGATCCCGCGCGCGATGCGCAGGGGCGCCCGGTTCCGGGGATCGCCGGCTGGCAGCAGCGTTGGTATACGCCGACGCGCTGACGCGCCTTCCGGTCGCGAAGCCCTGCCGAAATAGCGATCATCAGCACCGGGCTTGCCTCTTAAAGCCATTGCCGCCACTCGTCTCACCCGATGAGAAAACTTCTCGCCTCGCGACCGCTGCTCTGGCTGGGCCTGGCCCTGCCGGGCCTGGCGATGCTCGCTCGCTGGAACGCCGCTCCCGACGTTTATGGCTATGGCCACATCATCGGCGATAGCGGGGACGTGGCGGCGTGGCTGCTGATAGCGACGCTCGCCGTCACGCCCGTCCGCCTCGTGTTTCGCAAGCGGGATTGGGCAATCTGGCTCATGCGGCGCCGTCGCGATCTCGGGGTTGCCAGTTTCGCCTATGCGTCCGGTCACACCATGATTTACCTCGTCGACAAGGCCTCTTTCGGTGCCGTGCTGACCGAGATGAATTCGGCGGACATGCTGACCGGCTGGCTGGCGCTCGCATTGTTCGCGCCCTTGGCGGCGACGTCGAACGATATTGCAGTGCGCGCGCTCAAAAGATCATGGAAACGCCTGCACCGGCTCGTCTACCCGGCGGCGATCCTGATGTTCGTGCACTGGGTCTTGTCGGCGTTCGACCCGATGACGGCCTATCTCCACCTCGCGGTGCTGGCCGTCATCGAGCTGGGGAGGATCTGGCTGCAAGCGCGTCAGAGGGTGACGTAATTGCGGAAGCGCGCGACCTCCGCCTCGTCGACATACTTGCCGATCTCGCGGTCGAATTCGGCCATGTCCTCATAAGGGCGGTATTCCTCGAACTCGTGAATCATGCGGTCGGTCATGCCGGGGATGAGGGCGATTTCGTCGCGGCTGGCGCTGTTCAAATTGACCGGCACGAACACGCGGGCAAGCGTGGCGGCCGCCTGTTCGGGCGTCGCGGCGGCGAGCAGCGCGGCGTTGAGTTCGGTGACGCTGGCGTACGGCCGCCCCGCGACGATCGCTTTGGCGAGTTCGGGCGATACGTTGTCGACAGCCGCCAGCTGCTCGGCGGTGGCGGTGTTGGCGTCAAGCACGCTGCCGGTATCGGCCGCCGGGGCGTCGGGACTTTCGGCTGCAGCATCGGTCGCCGCAGCGGAGTCGGTCGCTTCCTCGGTTTTGGAACAGGCGGCCAGGGCCAGGGCGGCGCCGGTCAGGGCGGCGGCGAGAACGATCTTGTGCATGATGGAAATCTCCTTGTCGAAGGTGGAACGTTAGCCCGCGCGGCCGCCTAGAAACAGCCTTGCCGGCGGTTGGCGATCAATGCACGAACCTTGCGACGACGTCGCGATAGCTGCGGCTGACCTTCACCTCGGCACCCGATTCGAGGACGAGGAAACATTCGCCGTTGGTGTGCGGGCGGACCTGACGGACGAGGCCGAGGTTGACGATCGTCGAGCGATGGACGCGCTGGAAATTGCGCGGGTCGAGGCGCTTTTCGAGATCCTTCATCGTTTCGCGCAGGATCAGCGAATTGTCGGCGGTCTCGATCACCATGTAATCGCCGGCGGCGTCGATGCGTTCGATGGTGTCGACATCGACGCGGAAAATCTGGCCGCGATCCTTGATGTTGATGAGCTTTTCATAGCGGTTGGCGGCGGGGACCTCTTCGTCGCTCTCGAACTTCTCGGCGGCGTCGGGGGCGACCTCGGCGAGCACCTCCTTCAGCCGTTCGACGTCGGACGCGCCGCGCTTTTCGTTCAACCGCTGGCGCACGCGCTCGAGCGTGTCGGCGAGCCGCTGCGGATCGACCGGCTTCAACAGATAGTCGACCGCCTGCGCCTCGAATGCGCGCACGGCATGGTCGTTATAGGCGGTGACGAAGACGAACAGCGGCGGTTCGATGTCCATCATCCCCTGGACCACCGAAAAGCCGTCGAAGCCGGGCATCTGGATGTCGAGGAAGACGAGGTCGGGCTTGTCGGTCTTGATCTTGCGGATCGCCTCGCGCCCGTTCTGGCAGGTATCGACGATCTCGACATCGTCATGCGCCGCGAGCCGCAGCCGCATGCCCTCGATGGCCAGTTTTTCGTCGTCGACGAGGATCGTTCTGATGGTCATAGCGGCGTCAGGCCTCTTGGTTTGCGTTACGCGTGAACGGCAGTTCGAGCGTTACCGAAAATCCGCCGCCCGGAATCGACCTGGTCTCGAAGCTCTGCTGTGCGCCATAGGCTTGCGCCAGACGGTCGCGTATGTTCGCCAGACCGACGCCGGTCGACAATTTGGGCCGGGTTTGGCCGATATGCAAGCCGGGCCCGGTATCGGTCACTTCGAGCACGAGCTTCTTGCCCTTGCGCGTCGCGGTGACGAGGATGTCGGCGCCGTCCTCCTTGGGCGTGACCGCGTATTTGATCGCGTTTTCGACCAGCGGCTGGAGGATCAGCGAGGGCACGCGCGCCTCGGCGACGCCGGCGTCGACGTCGAAATGCGGGCGCAGCCGTTCCTCGAAGCGCATCTTTTCGATATCGAGATAGAGTTTGAGCGTCTCGACCTCCTGCGCCAGCGTGACCTGGCCGGTCGATTCGTTGGCGAGCGTGTAGCGCAGGAACGCCGACAGCCGCGACAGCATCGCATTGGCGGGCTCGGTCTGTTTGAGCAGCACCAGCGTCGAGATGCTGTTGAGCGTATTGAACAGGAAATGGGGGTTGAGCTGGTAGCGCAGCATCGCCAGCTGCGCCGAGGTCGCCTGCGCCTCGAGCGTCAGCAGCTGGTCGGCCTGTTCCTCGATGCGCAGGAAATAGTTGATCGCGTAATACAGTGCCGACCAGGCGGCGAGCAGCGTCGCGTCGAGGAAGAAGGCGCCGATGAACAGGCTGGCGAAATCGCTGTCGGTTCCCCGCAGGCTCTGGAACACCCAGCCGTCGATGAAGCTGTAGAGCGCGCTCGCGACCATCAGCACGCCGGCGGTCAGCGACCAGGTGACGAGCGGCGCGCGGTCGATCAGGCTGCGATAGAGCACCGACATGACGAGCGTCAGCGAATAGCCGGTGATCGTCGAGATGACGATCGGCACGATATAGCTCAGCGGCTGGCCGTTGGCGAAGCCCGACAGGCCGCGCATGGCGAGCGCGCCGAGCCAGCCGGCGGTCTGCATCATCCAGAACGCGCGAATCTTGTTGTGGAAGAAGCCGCTCTTGACGACATCGTCGCGCAGTTCGGAGGCGCGCGCGGGGTCGAACAAGGGGTCGATGCGCGGTCGCGCCGTCGGCGGCACCATGAAGCGGCGGACGAGCGACTGGACCGGCGCTAACAGCCGTGCGTTCAAGCCGCGTTCTCCGAACTGCGTCCGAGCTCGAGCAGCTCCTCGGCATGTTTCCAGCGCAGTTCGGCAAGGTCGAGCGTGCGGCCGTCGTGCGATTGCAACGCGACGGGGCGGATCGGGCGTTCGTCGCGGCTGTCGACGAGCACCGGGGTCGAGGCGCCCTGGCACCATTTGTCGCCCCATTGGCGCAATGCGACCATCGCCGGGAGCAGGTCCATGCCCTTGGCGGTCAGCGCATAGACGATTTTGCGCCGGTCGCTGTCGAGCGCGGTGCGTTCGAGGATGCCGTGTTCGACGAGGCGCGCCAGGCGACCGGCGAGGATATTGCGCGCGATGCCGAGTTCGGACTGGAACTCCTCGAAATGCTTGAGCCCGTTGAAGGCGGCGCGCAGGATCATGAACGACCAGCGTTCGCCCATCGCCTCGAGCGCCGAGGCGAGGCCGCAGCCTTCATATTGCCGAAGATCTTCGCGTAGTTTTCCCATGAATTCGCCACTCTAACGCCAAGCGAACGCCTAATAGCAACAATTTTCGTCGCTGTCACAAGGCCGACCGCCCAAAAACGCATCCTCCGCAAAAAAGGGTTGCATTATGCAACTAACAGGATAAGTAGTGATTCGCAACCTACATGACTGACAGTAAGGACCCTGCCATGACCCGTGCTTTCTTCCCCGCCCTCGCCGCCGCCAGCGCCGCGATGCTCGCTTTCGCCATCCCCGCCACCGCCGCGCCCGGCGCCTATTACCACGCCGAGCTCGTCCAGCCGGTCGACAGCGGCCGGATCGTCGCCAAGGGGCTGGTCTGGAACTGCGCCGGCACCTCGTGCCTCGCCGCCAATCGCAGCCCGTCGCGCGCCAAGATCGTCTGCGCCGCGGTCGCCAAACAGGCCGGCGCGCTGGCCAGCTTCACCGCCGGCGGCGAAGCGCTGAACGCCGAAGACCTCACCGCCTGCAACGCCAAGGCGCGCTGAGCCGACCCCGACGCCGCGCGGCCCGCCCCTCTTGGCCGCGCGCCGCTGCGCCGCCCTCCCCTTGCCGGGACGGGCGGCGCATTTGCGTTCGCGCCACGCGATGCTTGCCGAGCCCTGCCCGCCTCCCTAGCGAGGGCGCGATGACGCCCGCGCAATCCGAAATCCTGAAAACCGTTTTCGGCCATGCCGCGCTGCGCGGCGCGCAGGAGCCGGTGATCGCGCGCACGATGGCGGGCGAAAACAGCCTGGCGGTGATGCCGACCGGATCGGGCAAGTCGTTGTGCTATCAGCTGCCCGCGGTCGCGCTGCCGGGCACCTGCATCGTCATATCGCCGCTGATCGCGCTGATGCACGACCAGTTGCGCGGCGCCGAGGCGGTCGGCATCCGCGCCGCGACGCTGACCAGCGCCGACGACGACCGTGTCGAAACGGTGCGGCGGATGCGCGGCGGCGAACTCGATCTGCTCTACGTCGCGCCCGAACGAGCGACGATGCCCGAATTCGCCGAGCTGCTCGATACGACGCCGATCAGCCTGTTCGCGATCGACGAGGCGCACTGCGTGTCGGAATGGGGCCATGACTTCCGCCCCGATTACCGGCGGCTGCGCCCGCTGCTCGACCGTTTCGGCGCGATCCCGCGCCTGGCGCTGACCGCGACCGCCGATGCGCGCACGCGCGCCGACATCGCGCTCCAGCTCGGCATTCCCGATCAGGGTATCATCGTCGCGGGCTTCGATCGCCCCAATATCCGCTATGCGATGCGCGCGCGCGACGGCGTCGCGCGGCAGCTCGGCGCGCTCGTCGCCGAATATCCCGGCGCCGGCATCATCTATGCGCCGACGCGCGCGGCAACCGAGCGGATTGCCGAGAGCCTGAACAAGCTGCCGGCAATGAAGCGCCGCGAGGCGCGCGCCTATCACGCCGGCCTGCCGCCCGAGATCCGCGCGAGGAACCAGGCCGATTTCGTCGCTAGCGAAGACATGGTGATGGTCGCGACGATCGCCTTCGGCATGGGCATCGACAAGCCCGACGTGCGCTTCGTCGCGCATGCCGGCCTGCCCAAGTCG
>JAACTG010000029.1 GCA_009993585.1 Sphingomonadales bacterium | reverse complement strand
TGAAGGTGTTGTGCGACGTTTTCGACGGCGTCGGGTTGGCCGCCGCGCGATAGCGGAACATGACCCACAGCAGCAGGCCGAGCACGAACAGCGAAATGATGACCATCAGCGGCAGCAGGATGCTGTCGGCCATCCAATAGGCATATTCGCCGGTATCGGTTACTTGCGGCTGGAAATCGATGCCGCCGGGGGTCGGCTGGCCGATGCCTTCGGTGGGCTTGGTGCGGAACGGATCGTCGAGCGGCGAGACGTCGGCCCCCGGACTGTTCGCCTGCGCCGCGTCGGATGCGGTCGCTTCGGGGGCGACGGTCGCACTGGAGGTGGTGTCGGTCGCCTCTGGCATGGTGGTGGTCACCGTCGCCAATGCCGCCGTCGCGGGCATCGCCGCGACCAGCGCGCTCAGCAATATCGTGGGGAAAATCTTCATGAGAGGTCCGGCTTCACCTTGTCTGATCTGCGACATTACCATGAGGTTTAGAGGGGCAGGAACGGCGGCTATGCTGGCTTTGCATCGCCATCCGCTATGCCCTTCCCCCACGGCGGTTGCCGCCCTATAGACCCGCTTGTCGCAGGCCTCAAGCGCCTGTCGCAGGAATCTTTGGCCTTTTGTGGGCTCTGGCAGCAAAGAAGGATCGGGTGACGATGATCGAAGAGGACGTGCTCAGCGAATTTCGCGCTTCGGGTGCCCTGCTCGAAGGTCATTTCCTTCTCTCGTCGGGGCGGCACAGCGCCCGGTATCTGCAATGCGCGCGCGTCCTGATGAATCCCGCGCGCGCCGCGCGCCTCGCCTCGGCGCTCGTCGCCAAGCTCCCGCGCGAGATCCGCGCCGAGATCGACGTGGTGATTTCGCCCGCAATGGGCGGCGTCATCGCCGGTCACGAGATGGGCCGCGCGCTCGGCGTCGATGCCATGTTCCTCGAACGGCCGAGCGGGACCTTCGAACTGCGCAGGGGCTTTGCCATCGAACCCGACACGCGGGTGCTGATGATGGAGGACGTCGTCACCACCGGCCTGTCGTCGCGCGAGGCGATCGCCGCGATTCGCGCCGCCGGCGGTCGCGTTCTGGCCGCAGCCGCGATCGTCGACCGATCCGGCGGCGAAGCCGATCTCGGCGTGCCCTTCTTCCCGCTCGTCCGCCTAGCGGTGCCGAGCTATGCCGATGACGAGGTGCCGGCCGAACTCGCCGCGATCCCCGTCACCAAGCCCGGCAGCCGTGCCTGATGAGCATCGAAGGCCCGCACGCACTGCGCCTCGGCGTCAACATCGATCACGTCGCGACGATCCGCAACGCGCGCGGCGGCGACCATCCCGATCCGGTCAAGGCCGCCTTGCTCGCCGCCGAATGCGGCGCCGACGGCATCACGGCGCACCTGCGCGAGGACCGCCGCCACATTCGCGACGACGATATCGCGCAACTGATCGACACGCTCGAAATTCCGCTCAACCTCGAAATGGCCGCGACCGATGAAATGCTCGCGATCGCGCTGCGCCACCGGCCGCACGCAGTCTGCCTCGTCCCCGAGAAACGCGAGGAGCGCACCACCGAGGGCGGGCTCGACGCAGCCGCCCAGCATAACCAACTCGCGCCTTATGTCGCCCGCCTCGCCGATGCCGGCATCCGCGTCAGCCTGTTCATCGAACCCGAAGCGCGCCAGCTCGATGCCGCGCTGCGGCTCGGCGTGCCGGTCGTCGAATTCCACACCGGCCGCTATGCGCATGTCACCGGCGAGGCGCGCAGCGACGAGCTGAAACGCATCGCCGACATGGCCGCGCTGGCGACCAAGAACGGCATCGAGCCGCACGCCGGCCACGGACTGACCTTCGACAACGTCGTGCCCATCGCCGCGATCCCGCAACTCGCCGAACTCAATATCGGCCATTTCCTGATTGGCGAGGCGATCTTCGGCGGCCTCACCGAATCGATCCTCGAGATGCGCCGGCTGATGGACGAAGCGCGGTGAAGCGCTTGCCTGCACCGAGGAAGCCTCTGTGATCGTCGGCCTCGGCTCCGACCTGTGCAATATCGAGCGGATCGCCCATTCGCTCGACCGCTTCGGCGCGCGCTTCGAAAACCGCGTCTTCACCGATGTCGAACGCGCCAAGGCGGCGCGGCGGCCGTTCACCGCGGCGGGCACCTATGCCAAGCGCTTCGCCGCCAAGGAGGCGTTTTCCAAGGCGGTCGGCACCGGCTTCAAACGCGGCGTCTTCATGCGCGACATCGGCGTCGTCAACGCGCCCTCGGGCGCCCCGACGCTGAAGCTGACGGGCGGCGCGCGCGCCGCGCTCGACGCGCTGGTGCCCGCCGGCATGACGCCCTATGTCCACCTCACGCTGACCGACGACCATCCCTGGGCGCAGGCATTCGTCATCATCGAAGCCAGACCCCGCGAAAGCTGATTCATGACCGACAGATCCGATAAAGAACCCCTCAACTGGTGGCGCGAACTGCGCAGCATCCTGATGATCGTGCTGGTCGTGCTGGGCATTCACAGCTGCGTCGCCAAGCCGTTCTACATTCCGTCGGGATCGATGATGCCCAATCTGCTGATCGGCGACCGGCTCGTGGTGACCAAATATCCCTATGGCTATTCCTACGCCTCGGCGAGCTTCCACCTGCTGCCGCCATTCGAAGGCCGGATATTCTCGCACCTGCCCGAACGGGGCGACATCGTCGTCGTCGAACGCGGCAGCGACCGTGCCGACCTGATCAAGCGCGTCGTCGGCCTGCCCGGCGACACGATCGAGATGCGCAGCAGCGTGCTCCATATCAACGGTCGGCCGGTTAAGCGCGAGCAGCAGCCCAACGCCCGCCTCGCGATCGACGAGAACTTCCCGTGTCGGGACGATTATTATCCCGGCGCCCGGATTACCCATGGCGACGGCAGCGTATCGTGCGAACTGCCGATCGTACGCGAAACATTGCCGAATGGCGTCAGTTTCGACACGATCGACCTCGAACCCGACAATCCGGCCGACAATTTCGGGCCGGTCAAGGTGCCCGCCGACCATCTGTTCCTGATGGGCGACAATCGCGACCGCAGCGCCGATAGCCGGTTCAATGACGATGCCTTCGACAAGGGCCTCGGCGTCGTTCCGTTCGAAGCGATCAGCGGGCGCGCCGAGTTCGTCACGTTTTCGCTCGACGGCGGTTCGCGCTGGTCGAACCCGGCGAGCTGGTTCTCGGCGATGCGCGACGGACGCGCGGGGCTATCGCTGCGCGCAAAGCCTGCTAATCCGGCTAAAGCCAAAGAATAAGACGAGCGACCACAGGAGGATATGGCGATGAGCGGTGACGGCACTTCCGAAGTCGACGGCAAGCCCGAACAGCCCGGCCCCGCCGAATTGCGCGATCCGCTGGTTCGCCGCGAACTGCAAAAGGCGACGATCTGGATCGGCGTGGCCGGTGCCGTCGTCCTTGCCTGGTATCTCGCCCAGCCGATTCTCTTCATTCTCGCCGCGATCGTCATCGCCGCGATGCTCGACGGCGGCGCGCGCCTGCTCGGACGGATATTACCGATCGGTCGTGGCTGGCGGCTGGCGATCGTCATCATCGGCGCGCTCGCGTTCCTCGTCTGGGTGGCGATGCTGGCGGGCACGCAGCTGACCGCGCAGGCGGGCGAATTGCAGGCGACCGTGATGAAGCAGGTCGACTCGCTCGGCGGCTGGGCGGAAAAACGGGGTCTCACCAGCGGCATCGAATTTACCGATATCCGCGACCAGATGATGGGATCGATCGGCAAGCTGACCGCGGCCGTCGGCACCTTCGTCGGCGGCGTGACCGGCGCGGTCATGGTGTTCGTCCTGTCGATCTTCATCGCCATCGACCCGCGGCTCTACGAGCGCGGCGTCGCCTGGATGCTGCCGATGCGCGAGCGCGAGCATTTTTACGGCACGATGGATCACATGGGCTACAACCTGCGCCGGCTGATGGCCGGGCGGCTGGTCGGCATGGCGGTCGAGGGCGTCGGCACCTGGCTGCTGCTGTGGGTCGGCGGCGTGCCGATGGCGGCGCTGCTCGGCATCCTCACCGGCCTGCTCGCGTTCATTCCCAATATCGGCGCGATCGTATCGGGCGTGCTGATCATGCTCGTCGGTTTTTCCGCCGGCACGGACACCGGACTCTATGCCGTCGCCGTCTATCTCGCGGTCCAGATGGTCGACGGCTATCTGATCGTGCCGATGGTGGCGAAGCGTGCGGTCGATCTCGCCCCCGCGCTCGTCCTCGGCGCACAGATCCTGTTCGGCACCTTGTTCGGCATCCTCGGCCTCGCGCTCGCCGACCCGATCGTCGCGATGATCAAGACCGCGCTCGAACGCGAGTCCGAACGGGGTTCAGAGGCCGCCAAAGCCGGAAAGAAGGCCGGCTCGGCGGGCAAGGCGGCGGCGGCGAAACGGATCGCCAGTCGCGCCCAATAGTCGATCGATGCGGTTCAAAGATGCGGGTCAGTTGCCCGTCGGGGGTGCCGCGCCTTGGCCGCCCGGCTGCTGCTGTTGCTGCATCATCTGCTGCTGCATCATCTGCATCTGACGCTGGAGTTCCTCGATTTCCGCCTTGGTCTTGAATTCGAGCAGCTCGACATCGAACACCAGGTCGCTGTTCGCCGGAATGACGACCTTGCCGGTCTGCGGATCGCTCTTTTCCTCGGCGCCATAGCCCAGCTCCGCAGGGATCTTGAGCGTGTATTTGCCGCCCTGCTTCATCTGCGTCAGCCCCTGGCCGAAGCCCGGGATCATCTGGCCGAGATCGAGCGGCGCCTGCTCGGCGCTGTCGAACTTGGTCCCGTCGGCCAGCTTGCCGGTATAATTGACCAAGACGACATCGTCGGCGGCGGGCGAGCCGCCGGTGCCTTCCTTGACCGTTACGACCGAAACGCTCGGCTCCCACGGCCATTTATAATCGGTCCCGGCCAGCGCGAACCCGATCGCGATCCCGACCAGCAGGACGATGCCGGTCCATAATATCCAGAGAGCCGACTTCTTGACGGGGCGCAGCGGTACGGCGGTTACAGACACGGGCATTTCCTCTTTCGATTATCGCGTCCGTGGGCGGCCGCAGCCGCGCCCCTATAGCCGTGCCCGCCCGCGCCCGCCAAGGCCAAAACGCCAACTCATCGCGCGATCCCGCGACATAGCGAAAGGGCGCCGGATCGATGACCCGGCGCCCTTTCGGCATTTCGGTTATCCCGAAGGACCTATTTGATGCCGTCGCGCTCCATGCGCTTACGGTCCATCTTGCGGGCGCGGCGAATCGCGGCCGCCTTTTCGCGGGCGCGCTTCTCGCTCGGCTTTTCATAGTGCCGGCGCAGCTTCATTTCGCGATACACACCCTCGCGCTGCAGCTTCTTCTTGAGCGCGCGCAGGGCCTGGTCGACGTTGTTATCGCGAACGATGATCTGCATAAACTCCGGTCACTCCATTCTATTCGATGTCACGGCAGCGAATCACGAAGTTCCGCTTCAGATGACCTTATAGCACAAATGGGCCGCACAAAATAGCACAGCCCAAGCCATCGCCGGGAAGCATGTTCGCGGCGTTCGTTAGCCTCCTACCAATGCGCGCGGGCGGCATCAAGCGAAAATCGTCGCCCCAATCGATCATAAGCGGACTTCAGTCCTCGATCGCGACCGTAGAGAAATCGGATTGTAATTAAATTTCAAATATCTCCGACTTGTTACCAGCATTTGTCAATGTTGGCGTTTGGGTATACCAATCAAGTCGTCTGTCGGTCGACTTCGACGAGCGTCATGACATCATTGAAGATTAGGGGTGAAACAACAGGGAGATAGATGATGAGAATGCAAAAACAACTTGCCACTGGCCTGGCTTCGGCGGCGCTGATTGCCGGCGCGGCCCCCGCGCAGGCAGGCACCGATGCATATATTGGCGAAATCATGCTCGTCGGCTTTACCTTTTGTCCGCGCGCCACCACCGAAGCGAACGGCCAGTTGCTGGCGATCAGCTCGAACACCGCGTTGTTCTCGCTTTACGGCACGACCTATGGCGGCAACGGCTCGACCACTTTCGCGCTGCCCGACCTGCGTAGCCGGGTACCGATCCATTTCGGCCAGGGCCCGGGGCTGAGCAACTATAACCTGGGTCAGAGCGGCGGCGTGGAGACGACGACGATGACGATCGCCCAGATGCCCGCGCACAACCACATCGCGGTGGTGAATGTTTCGCGGACGGATGCTGACACGCGGTCCCCGGCCAACGCCTATTTCGCCAGGGCGGCGGGGAATACTTACGAGGAGACCACCGCGCCGACCGGCGACCAGATGAACGCCGGCACGGTGACGACCCAGAATGCCGGCAGCGGCCAGGCGCAAACCAACATCCAGCCCTATCTGGCCTTGCGCTACTGCGTCGTCACCCAGGGCATCTTCCCGCCGAGAAACTGACGGCGGCGCCCGCCAGGGCGCGCGCGTGAGCAAGCCGGACCGGGGGAGCGATCTCCCGGCCCGTCTGTCGTGCCGGCGCATTAGCCGGTAGCGCGGCATCACCGCATGCGATAACCTGCGCCCGAACAGGAGATCTGCCATGGCCACCCTCGCGCGCGACCCCGCCCCCCCGACCGACCGCCCCGACATGTCGCCGGGCGAGTGGAAGGCGCGGCAGGAGCTCGCCGCCTGCTATCGCATCTTCGACCATCTCGGCTGGACCGAGAGCATCTACAATCACATCACCACCAAGGTCCCCGACGAAGACGGCGCCTTCCTGATCAACCCGTTCGGGCTGATGTTTTCCGAGGTGAAGGCTTCCAACCTCGTCAAGGTCGATATCGACGGCAACGTCCTCGACGGCAGCGATTATCCGGTCAATCGCGCGGGCTTCGTCCAGCACAGCGTGTTTCATCGCAACCTGCCCGACGCGCACACCATCATCCACACGCACACGACCGCGACGATGGCGGTTTGCGCGACCGAGGCGGGGCTGCTGCCGGTCAATTTCTACGCCTGCAACTTCATCGGCCGGATCGCCTATCACGATTTCGAAGGCGTGACGGTGCGCGACGAAGAGGGCGAGCGCCTGCTCGCGAATCTCGGCGACAAGCGCATCCTGATGCTGCGCAACCACGGCCCCGTCGTCATGGGCATGACGCTGCCGATCGCCTTTGTGCAATACTGGGCGCTGCAGCGCGCCTGCGAGATCCAGCTCGCGACGCTGTCGATGGGCGAACCCGTCCATGTCAGCCAGCAAGTCATCGACGTCCACCAGCGCGATATCTTCATGGCGCAGGCGAGCGCCGAGCCGGGCCGCGCCGACTTCGACGCCTGGGTCAGGAAAATCGACAAGATCGATTCGAGCTG
>JAACTG010000028.1 GCA_009993585.1 Sphingomonadales bacterium | reverse complement strand
AATTGTGCGGCATGATGACCGGCGGCGGCTATGCCGGGCCGGGGCGATCGCCCGACCGCGCCGACGCGCTCGTCTGGGCGGTGGCCGAGCTGGCGCGCGGCAGCCGCGGCGACGCGCGGGTGCGGCTGGTATGAGCGCCGCGCGGGAGGGCCAGATATTCTGCTTTCGTAACGACTTGAATGCCGTTATTCGGCGTGGCGCGGCGCCCTGTCGGTGCCGCAGCGACGAGCAGCGAGCCAATTCATGCCCAACAGCGAAGCGAATGCCCAGACCCAGGCCACGACGCTGGGCGATGCCGGTTTCGCGCGGCGGCTGGGCGAGGTCGGCGCGCTGCAGGACGGCGGCGACGCGTTCCGCGCGCTCGCCGATTCGATGCCGCAGATGGTGTGGTCGACGCTGCCCGACGGCCACCACGATTATTACAATGCGCGCTGGTACGAATTCACCGGCGCGCCCGAAGGATCGACCGACGGCGAGGGCTGGGCCGACATGTTCCACGAGGACGACCAGGGCGAGGCGTGGAAGCGCTGGAGCCACAGCCTGGCGACGGGCGAGCCGTACGAGGTCGAATACCGGCTGCGCCACCATAGCGGAGACTATCGCTGGGTGCTGGGGCGCGCGTCGCCGATCGTCGATGCCGACGGCAAGATCCTGCGCTGGATGGGGACGTGCACCGACATCGACGAGGCCAAGGCGATATCGCAGCACAACGACGTGCTGAGCCGCGAGCTCAGCCATCGCATCAAGAACATCTTCGCGGTGATATCGGGGCTGATCGGCATGACCGCGCGGGCGAACCCGACGTTCCGCGAGCCGGTCCGCGAGCTGCAGGACCGGATCGCCGCGCTGGGCCGCGCGCACGAGTTCGTCCGGCCGCACAGCGAGCATTCGCGCCCCGAGCTGATCGCGGTGACGCTGCACGGCATGCTCAACGAGATATTCGCGGCCTATCCCGCGTTCGCCGACGGGCGGCTGACGATCGCCGGCGACGATTTCGAGATTTCCAACCGCGGCGCGACGCCGATATCGCTCGTCTTCCACGAGCTGGCGACCAATTCGATGAAATACGGCGCGCTGTCGAACGATGACGGCCGCGTCGCGGTGACGATCGCGTGCGAGGGCGACGCGGTGATCTGCGGCTGGCGCGAAAGCGGCGGTCCCGCGATCGAGCGGCCGCCGACGAGCGAAGGCTTCGGATCGCGGCTGACCGAGCTGGCGGTGCGCCAGCAACTGGGCGGCAGTTTCACGCGCGACTGGCGGCGCGACGGGCTGACGATGGAGATCCGCCTGCGCCGCGAGCGGCTGACCGGCTGAACGCTTGGTTAAACATCCGATAAGGCCGGATAATCGAGAGGCTTTGCGCAGCGCATCATAGCTGTTAAACCGCCGCTCCCGGCGATGCCGTGGATCGTTTGGGCGCGCCTTTGCGCCCGGGGTTGAGGACGGCGCGGATGGGCGACAAGGTCGAAAAATACGAGATCGGCGTCAGCTATGTCGGCGACGACGTCGTCGCCAGCGCGCTGTCGACGCCCGGCGCGATGCAGCGCGGCGGCATCGCCTTCCACGCGCTGTCGGACACGATGCCGCACATGGTGTGGTCGATGCTGCCCGACGGGCGCGTCGATTATTTCAACGACCGCTGGTACGATTTCACCGGCCTGCCGGTCGCGGCCGAGGGGGACGAGGCCGCAGGCGATGCCGGCGCGCAATGGATCGAGGCGATGCATCCCGACGACCGCGAGCGCGCCGGGCGGCTGCTGCGCGAGAGCCTGGCGACGGGCGAGCCGTTCGAGGACGAATATCGCCGCCAGCACCACAAGGGCGGCTATCGCTGGGTGCTGGGGCGGGCGCTGCCGATCGTCAATTCGGACGGCGAGACGCTGCGCTGGATCGGCACCTGCACCGATATCGACGACGCCAAGCGGATCGCCGAACACAACGAGATCCTGAGCCGCGAGCTGAGCCACCGGATCAAGAACATCTTCGCGGTGATATCGGGGCTGATCGGCATGACCGCGCGCGCCAACGAGAGCTTTCGCGGCCTGGCGCGCGACCTGCAGAACCGCATCGCCGCGCTCGGCCGGGCGCACGAGTTCGTCCGCCCGCACGGGCCCGATTCGCGGCCCGAACGGATCGCGGTGACGCTGCACGGCATGCTCGAGCAGATCTTCGCCTCCTATCCCGCCTTCGGCGACGGGCGGCTGACGATCGCGGGCGAGGACATGGAGATCGACAGCCGTGCGGCGACGCCGGTGGCGCTGGTGTTCCACGAGCTGGCGACCAATTCGATGAAATACGGCGCGCTGTCGGTCGATGCCGGCCGCGTCGATATCGCGATCGCCGGCGAGGGCGACGACATGGTGTTTCACTGGCGCGAAAGCGGCGGCCCCGCGGTCGCGGGCGCGCCGAGCGACGAAGGCTTCGGTTCGCGGCTGACCGAGCTGGCGGTGCGCCAGCAACTGGGCGGCGAATTCGAAAAACACTGGCTGCCCGAAGGGCTGGCGATGACGATGCGCGCCAGGCGCGACCGGCTGACCGAATGAGGCCGTCTGAGGATATGCGTGGCGGCGCTCGCCGCGCGGTCAGGCGGCGTGCGAGAAGGGGACGAATCCCGGCGGCGGGGCCGGCGTCGGCGTGATGCGCTTTTTGTGCGCGGCGGCGTAGGCGAGCGCGCGTTCGATCATCGAATAGCCGGCGGGCTTGGTCAGCACGCCGAGCGTGCCGGGGACGCCGGGGCCGAGCTGATCGGGATTGGCGGTGACGAAGATGACCTTGATGCCATATTCGCGCGAAAGCAGCTCGCCGATCATCGGGCCGGTGGCGCCGTCGCACAGATTGACGTCGACGAGCGCATAATCGATCTCGTCCGAGGCGAGGCGCATCGCCGAGGCGGTATCGTCGGCGACGCCGACGCATTCATAGCCGCAATCCTGCAGCGTATCGCACATATCGGCGGCGACGAAACATTCGTCTTCAACTATGAGTACTTTATCGGTCATAACGCTATCGCAGCTTCCCTTGCGAAGTCCCGTTCAGTTGTTGGTCGCTGGACCAATTGACAGGCATGATAATAGTTCCGAACAAAATTCGGGGCAAGACGCGATCGAAATGGCGGACAGGCGCGGGAAGCGGCGGATTTACAGGGTTAGCGGGGGGTTTAACGATCCGCTAATCCCGAGGCGAAAAATATCGTGGAACGAGGGGGCACGGCATGCTGAGCGACACGGTGATGCTGGCCATCGCACAGGCGGTGGCGAAGGGATTCGAGTTCGGCGGGATCGCGGTGATCGTGATCGGAACGCTGGTCGCCTTCTGGGGCGCGCTGCGCACGGTCGCGGCGACGCGCGGGGCGGGCGGCGGTGCGGGCGGGGGCGACAGCGACGTCGTGCCGGCGTTCCGCAAGACGCTGGGGCGATCGATCCTGACCGGGCTCGAGCTGCTCGTCGCGGCCGACATCATCAGGACGGTCGCGGTCGAGCCGACGCTGCGGAGCGTGCTGGTGCTGGGGCTGATCGTGCTGATCCGGACGTTTTTGAGCTTCAGCCTCGAGGTAGAGATTGACGGGCGCTGGCCGTGGCAGGGGAGGCGGGAGTGAGCGTCAAGAAGACCCGAATTATGTATATCGAAGATAAATCGGCTGGTCTTGAAGGTCCCGCTTGGATCGGGCGCGTCACTTACTCAAAGTCTGGTCGGTCACTAACCTACCGGGATCGGACATTCCAAAGTTTGCAGGGATCCGGCTTCAAAGCAAATTACTTCGATATCGCAACGGGTGACCAGTTCTGGATTTCGGGTCCGCGCAAGGATGGTCGCGACCGCCTTTATGAGGGAAGTGCCAAGCCGATCGAGATCGATGCCGACGTAGCAGCAGAATACTGGAATGAGATACGCGCCAAATAACCGGCGCTAGCGCCCAGGCGCGCCCCTCTCCCGACCCTCTCCCCGGCGGGGCGAGGGCTTTGTCATGGAGCATTTACATGAAATTATTCGGCTGGAAGGCCGCGCGGCTGCCCGCGCGGCCGGTTTTGTCGCGGGCGGGGTACGCGGGGGGAATCTCGCGGATCGGGCTTGGCGTGATCGGCGGGGCGGCGGGGTTCGAGGCGGTGCCGCAGGGGTATGAGCGGCAGGTTCGCGAGCTGTATCTCGCCAATGCGGTGGCGCAGCGCGCGGTGCGCGTTGTCGCCGATGCGGTGGGGAGCGTGCCGGTGAAGGTGGATTTGAGCGCAGCCGCCGCGCACCAACCCCTCACCCAGCTTCGACCAGGCAGCGGATCTGCCAAGTCTGCGCAACCCTCTCCCACAAGGGGAGAGGGATTGCTGGCGCTGGTGCGGGCATCGTCGGGTGGGCAGTCGTTGCTCGAGACGCTGGCGGTGCACCTGATGCTGCATGGCAATGGCTATGTGCAATTGCTCGGCGACGGAGAAAGCGGGGTCGGCGAGCTGTATGCGCTGCGGCCCGACCGGGTCAGCGTCGAGGCCGATGCGCGCGGCTGGCCGGCGGCGTATCTCTATCGCGTGGGCCAGTCGGTGACGCGATTGGAGGCCGATGGCGGTCCCGGTGCGCCGCGCATCGTCCATATCCGCTGCACGCATCCGATCGACGACCATTACGGGCTCGGCAGCCTGGGTGCGGCGGCGGGCGCGATGGCGATCCACAATGCCGCGGCGACGTGGAACAAGGCGCTGCTCGACAATGCGGCGCGGCCGTCGGGGGCGCTCGTCTACGACGCTGGCGACGGCGCGGTGCTGGCGCCCGACCAGTTCGCGCGATTGAAGGCCGAGATGGCGGCGGGTTTCGCCGGCGCGGGCAATGCCGGGCGGCCGATGCTGCTCGAAGGCGGGCTCAAATGGCAGGCGATGTCGATGACGCCCGCCGACATGGATTTCGTCGAGCTGAAGGCGCAGGCGGCGCGCGAGATCGCGCTGGCGTTCGGCGTGCCGCCGATGCTGCTCGGCCTGCCCGGCGACGCGACCTACGCCAATTACCGCGAGGCGTCGAAAGCGCTGTGGCGCCAGACGGTGCTGCCGCTGGCGGGCAAGATCCTGGGCGCGCTCGGCGAGGCGCTCGGCGCCAGGCTCGCGGTCGATCTCGACCAGGTCCCGGCGCTCGCCGAGGATCGCGAGCGATTATGGCGGCAGGTCGCGGGGGCCGATTTCCTGAGCAAGGCGGAGAAGCGGAGCCTGGTGGGGCTGGGGTGAGGGGGCGTTTAATGCGCTGAGTCGGGCCAGCCGAGCTGTCCCTACGCGCGGCACCAGCCCGCTCCCCCTCCCGGCCACCCGTAGCGTACAATTTCGTTGGGTGGCCGGGAGGGGGAGCGGGCTGGTGCGGGGTCTGGCGGTAGCCAGAAAAGGAGGTGAGCATGGATCGGGCGGGAATCCTGGCGGCGTTGGTGGCGCAGGCCGAGCGGCCGCCCAATTCGGCGGTGCACGACATGGTGACGCTGCGCGCGGTGATCGAGGAGGCGAGCGAGATGGGGGCGCAGCGCGCGCTGAAAAGCGTCGGCCTGAGCGACAAGGACGCGGGCGAGGATATCGAGCAGCTGCGCGAGCTGCTGGGCGCATGGCGCGCGGCGAAGAAGGGCGCGGTCAAGTCGGCGGTCGAATGGGTCGTGCGCGGGCTGCTGGCACTGTTGCTGCTCGGGCTGGCGGTGCGCTTCGGGCTGGGGGAGCTGGTGTGAGGTTCGCAGGGTACGCGGCGGTGTTCGGGGTGGCCGATCGCGGCGGCGATGTCGTGCGCGCGGGGGCGTTTCGCGATGCCCTGGCCAAGGGCGGCGCGGTGCCGCTGCTGTGGCAGCATCGCGGCGATCGCGCGGTGGGCGAGATCGAGTATCTCGCCGAGGATGCGCGGGGGCTGCGCGTGATCGGGCGGCTGGCGGAGACGCGCGCGGGGCGCGCGGCGGCGGCGATGCTGCGCGCGGGGCGGATCGACGGGCTGTCGTTCGGATACCGGGTGCGCGAGGCGCGGCGGGTCGCGGCGGGGCGCGAACTCGCCGCGCTCGAGCTGATCGAGGTGAGCCTGGTGAGCGTGCCGATGCAGACGCGCGCGCGGGTGCACCGGATCGAGGGGTAGCGGCGGGCGCTGCCCCTCTCCGACTTCGCCCAGGCCGCTGGCGCGGTGCGAGGAAGATCCCAGCTTTCGCCGGGATGACGGAATCTGGATTTGTCGGGCCGTCCTTTGGGGCGGCCTTTTGTTTGGGCGCGGGTTTGGCGCGGATTGAGGAGAGAGTGATGACGGACATGGTGGACATCAAGGCGGGCGACCCGCTCGAGGCGTCGTTCGAGGCGTTCGAGGCGGTGGGGACGGCCGAAGAAGCGGCCGAGGCGCGCAAGGCGGCGCGGCCGATGCTGGGCGATCCGGCGGCGGGCGGGGTCAAGGCGGCGGGGTCGGCGTTTACCGAGCGCTATCTGCGCCGCGGCATCGATGCCGGCGTCGAGATGAAGGCGCTGAACACGCTCGCGGGACCCGAGGGCGGCTATGCGGTGCCGCAGGAGATCGACGCGCGGATCGACGCGCTGCTCAAGGACATTTCGCCGATCCGCGCGCTCGCCAACGTCGTCAGCACGGGCAGCAGCGGCTATCGCAAGCTCGTCGCCACCGGCGGCATGGCGTCGGGCTGGGTCGCCGAGACCGCCGGGCGCGCCGAGACCGATACGCCCGATTTCGCCGAGATCGCACCGCCGATGGGCGAGCTTTACGCCAATCCGGCGGCGAGCCAGGCGATGCTCGACGATGCGATGTTCGACGTCGAGGACTGGCTGGGGCAAGAGATCGCGCGCGAGTTCGCCGCCGCCGAGGGGGCCGCGTTCGTCACCGGATCGGGGATCGACCGGCCCAAGGGGTTCCTGACCTATGCGACCGCCGACGAGGCCGACGGGGTGCGCGCGTTCGGGACGATCGAGCATCTCGCGACCGGGGTCGACGGGGACTTCGGCAGCGGAGCGGACGACCTGATCGACCTCGTCCAGAGCCTGCGCGCGCCGTATCGCCAGGGGGCGGCGTTCGTGATGAACGCGGCGACGCTGGGCGTGATCCGCAAATTGAAGACCGCCGACGGGGCGTTCCTGTTCCAGCCTTCGCTCGCCGAGGGGCGGCCCGACACGCTGCTCGGCTATCGGCTGGTCGAGGCCGAGGCGATGCCCGATATCGCGCCCGACAGCCTGGCGGTCGCGTTCGGCAATTTCACCGCCGGCTATACGATCGCCGACCGCGGCGAGACCGCGATCCTGCGCGATCCCTTCACCAACAAGCCGTTCGTGCATTTCTATGCGACCAAGCGCGTCGGCGGCGCGGTGACCAACAGCGAGGCGA
>JAACTG010000027.1:412-7644 GCA_009993585.1 Sphingomonadales bacterium | reverse complement strand
GATCGGGCGACCGTTCGGCGCGCGCGACGGCGAAGCGCTTGACCGCGTGGAGCGCGAAATAGAGCGCGGTGCCGGCGGCGAAGGCGATCAGGATTTCGGTGGTGTGGGCGGTCATCCAGTCACCCGCGTCGGTCCACAGGCGGGTGAGGGTGGTGCCGAAACCGGCGGCGTCGGTCGTGTTCGCGGTCGTCATTCCATCGCTTTCGAATATCATGGTCGGTCAGCCAGTATCGCCCGCGAATTTGCCATTCGCGCCGGCGACGGCTGGGGCCTAGCCCAAATATTGCCTGCAAACCACCGTCGGGATCGATGCCGGCCTTCGCTGGCATAACCAAGCGATCGGATGGCGGCGAGACGCGCCGTCGGACCAGCAAATTCAGGCGGCGGCGAGGAGTTCCTCGGCGCAGGGCGCGGTTTCGAGATAGTCGATCAGGCCGCGCTCGTAGCGGTTGAGGTAGCGCGTCGCGCGCGGCAGGCGCAGTCCCTTGCGGAATTCGGCCTGTTCGTCCTTGCACACCGCGAGCATCGCGGGGTGGATGTACGATTTGCGCGCGATCGCCGGGGTGTTGCCGAGCGAGCCCGAGACGTGATCGAGCAGATCCTTCATCGGCACGTCGCCCTTGCCGTCGACGAGCCGCTGGAACGCGGCGAGCGTCGCCGACCAGGTGCGGAAATTCTTGGCGGTGAAATCGGCGCCCATCGCGTCGTGGATGTAATCGTTGACGTCGGTCGAGCTGACGGGACGCGGATCGCCGTCGCCGTCGACATATTTGAACAGGTTTTGGCCGGGCAGGTCCTGCATCCGTTTGACGATCGTCGTCAGGCTGCGGTCGGTGATCGCGACCTCGCGCAGCTGGCCCGACTTGGCGCGAAAGCTGAGCTTGATCGTCGTGCCGGTGACGCGGGCGTGGCGCCGGCGCAGCGTCGTCGCGCCGAAGCTCTTGTTGCGCACCGCGTAGCTTTCGTTGCCGACGCGCAGCGCCGACAGGTCGAGCAGGCGGACGACCGCGGCGACGGCGCGATCGCGGCTGAGCGTGCGCGCGCGCAGGTCCTTTTCGAGCCGCTGGCGCAGCAGCGGCAGCGCGCGGCCGAATTCGGCGCAGGCCTCGTATTTCTCGGCCTCGCGCGCGGCGCGAAAATCGGGATGGTAGCGATATTGCTTGCGGTCCTTGTCGTCGAAACCCGTGGCGAGGATATGGCCGTTCGGCGCGGGGCAGAACCAGCAGTCGTGATAGGCCGGCGGCAGCGCGATGGCGTTGAGTCGATCGATCTCTTCGCGGTCGTCGATATGGCGGCCCTTGGCGTCGTAATAGGCCCAGCCGCGCCCGGCGCGCTTGCGGGTGATGCCGGGCAGGTCGTCGTCGATATAGATCAGCTTTTCGGCCATGTTCGGGTCTTTCGCTCGATCGCCCGCCGCCGGAGCGGCAAGCGTCGCCGGATTTGCAATGCGATTCAGAACCTTCGAGCGGGCGCTTCGTTCCCGCGCCAGCTTTGCCGCGCACCGCGCAACCAAATCGCCGCGCCGATGGTTAAGCAAGCAACACGAACCCCCTGACGAAGGACCCCATCATGGCCGACCTGACCGACAAGAAGATCCTGATCATCGCCACCGACGGTTTCGAATATTCCGAACTGACCGAGCCGCGCGATTTCCTGACCGGCGAAGGCGCCGAAGTAACGCTGGCGTCGCCCAAGACCGACCCGATCCAGGGCGAAAGCGGCGGCGAGAAACAGGGCAAGGTGACGCCCGACATGACGCTCGACGACGTCGATTGCGGCGATTACGACGCGCTCGTCATTCCCGGCGGCGTCACCAATCCCGACGCGCTCCGGATGAACCAGCGCGCGGTCGACATCGTCGGCGAGTTCGCCGATGCGGGCAAGCCGGTCGCCGCGATCTGCCACGGGCCGTGGCTGCTGATCGAGGCCGACGTCGTCGACGGCGTGCGCGCGACGAGCTGGCCTTCGCTGCGCACCGACCTTGAAAACGCCGGCGCCGACGTCGTCGACAGCGAGGTCGTCGTCGACGGCAACATCATCACCAGCCGCAAGCCCGACGATATTCCGGCGTTCAACCGCGCGATTTCGGACATGCTGATCGAGGCCGAGGTCGAGGCGGCCGATTAGCCGCTGAGCGTCATTACCAGCGCCAGCGAAGCGATCCGGGGCGGCGCCCGCCTTGGATCGCCGCATCGCCTTCGGTTGCTCGCCACGACCGCGACGGCTCAGGGGGTTGCGGGCCCCGCTAGCGTCGATGGTTGCCCCATCAACGGTCGCCATTCGCTCTCGCGCTCCTTGCGGCGGATATAGGTATAGAGGCCCATCTGCAGCGCGAGCATCATGTAGATGAAGCTCTGGAAGGCAATGCCGACGAACAACGAGCCGATCATATAGACGATCTGCCCGTTCTCGAGCGCGGTCGCGAGCGGGGCGATCCATCGCTTGTCGGGGTCTTCGGTCTTGCGATAGCGGCTCCTGAGCCGCTCCATCTGCCAGATGCCCGACACATGCAGCAGCAGCCACAGGACGAAGCCGGGATAGCCCTGTTCGCCGAGCATTTCGAAATAGCTCGAATGATAGGCGCGCGCCTGGTCGACGACGCGCGCGCTTTCGACCGTGGCCGAATTTTCCGAGCCGACGACGTCGTGCGTTTCATAGCTGATGCGGTTGGCGCGATAGGCGTCGAAGCCGCCGCCGAAGGGGTGATCCTTGGCATAGTCCCACGTCCATTGCCACACCGCGATGCGCGTCGAGGCCGAGCGGTCGGCCTGGTAGTTCTGGATCGTCCCCATGCGGTCGGTGAACGAGGCGGGCAGGAACGGGATCGCGACGAGCGCCAGCGCGCCGCCGAGGCCGAGATAGAGGAAGCGGTAGCGCACCGTGCGCAGCATCAGCACGCCGAGCACCGCGGCGCAGACGAGGCCGGTGCGCGCCTGCGTTCCGATCGGCAGCAGCAGGCACGAAAAGATCAGGCCGGCGGTGAACAGCAGCGTCAGGCGCGATTTGGGGAACACCGTGCCGTGCTGATAGAGCCAGACGATGATCGGGATCACCGCGATGCCGACGGTCGACATGATGCTGCCTTCGTACAGGCCGTAATTTTCATTGAGCAGCAATTGCAGCACGCCGTAGCCGCCGCCCGACAGCACCGTCTTGATGCCGCCCGAAATCGCGATCGAGGCGACCGAGAGCACCATGATCAGGACGAGCGATTCGATGCGCAGTCGTGTGCGCAGCGTCAGCGGCAGGAACATCGCCCACAGCAGCGCCTTCCACACCCAGTCCCATTTGACGAGCGCCTCGACCGGGAAGGCGGCCTGCGCGGTGGTGAGACCGCAATAGACGAGCAGCAGCAGGAGCAGGATCTGGCGGCCCGAGACGCGCGTGTCGCGCTTGTCGTCGGCGAGGAGCCAGCCGGCCACCGCGAACAGGAAGCAGATCAGCGAAATCGGGATCGCGTTGACGAGATAATAGCTCAGCTTCTGCGGCGCGACGATATCGACATAGCAATAGACGAGGACGAGCAGGAACGGCCGCTTGAGCCCGGCGCCGAGGAAGCCGGCGAGGAACAGGATGAAGAAGATGTCACGCATCGCGCCGCGCCCAGCCCTTTTTCTTCGGCGTCGCGGCGCCGGCGGCGGTGGCGGCGGCGGCGGCGGGATCGGCCGCGTTTTCGCGGTCGAGATCGTCGCGCGACAGCAGCCGCCAGAGCGCGAAGGCGATCAGCGCGTGGGTCAGCAATATCGATAGGCCGTCGACCATCTGGATTCCCTGTCAGGCGGCGATCCTTGCCCGCGTCGATCGCAATAGGCAAATTCGGTTGACGCCGCGTTAAGCCAATCGCGCTAGGGAGGCTGCGCCATGACCCGGATCCTGCACATCCTCGACCACAGCCTGCCCGCGCATTCGGGCTATACGTTTCGCACGCGCGCGATCCTGAAGGCGCAGCAGGCCAAGGGCTGGACGGTCGCCGGGGTGACGGGCGTGCGCCATCCGCTGCCCGGGCCGGACCATGAGACGGTCGACGGGATCGATTTCCATCGCACCCCCGCGATCGCCGCGCTGCCGAGCCCGCTGCGCGAAATGCACGAGGTCGGCGCGCTCGCGCGGCGGATCGACGCGCTGGTCGAGCAATTCCGGCCCGACCTGCTCCACGCGCATTCGCCGGTGCTCGGCGCGCTGGCTGCGACGCGCGTGGCAAGGCGGCGCGGTCTGCCGCTGGTCTATGAAATCCGCGCCTTCTGGGAGGATGCCGCGGTCGGCAACGGCACCGGGCGCGAGGGCAGCGTCAAATATCGCATCGTGCGCGCGCTCGAACGCCGCGCGGTCGATGCCGCCGATGCCGTCGTCGTGATCTGCGACGGGCTGCGCGACGACCTGATCGCGCGCGGCGTGGCGCCGGCCAAGATCACCGTATCGCCCAACGGCGTCGACCTCGATCTGTTCGGAACGCCGGCGCGGCCCGACGCGCAATTGCGCAGCGAGCTCGGCCTCGACGGCGCCGAGGTGATCGGCTTTATCGGCAGCTTTTACGATTACGAGGGGCTCGACGACCTGATCGCGGCGATGCCCGCCCTGGTGGCGCGACGCCCGCACGCGATGCTGCTGCTCGTCGGCGGCGGTCCGCGCGAGGCGGCGCTCGAGGCGCAGGCCAGGGCGTCGGGCGCGGCCGCGCATATCCGCTTCATCGGCCGCGTGCCCCACGACCAGGTCGAACGCTATTACAGCCTGATCGACGTGCTCGCCTATCCGCGCAAGGCGATGCGGCTGACCGAACTGGTGACGCCGCTGAAGCCCCTGGAGGCGATGGCGCAGGGGCGGATCGTCGCCGCGTCGGACGTCGGCGGCCATCGCGAGCTGATCGAACACGGCGTGACGGGGACGCTGTTCGCCCCCGGCGACCCCGCCGCAATCGCCGCCGCGCTTGCCGAGCTGCTCGCCCATCGCGACGGCTGGGACGCGATGCGAAGCCGCGCGCGCGCATTTGTCGAGGCGGAGCGTAACTGGTCGTCAAACATTTTGCGTTACGAACCTGTATACCAAGAACTGCTAGACCAATTCGCGCGCCGCAGCGCCGCGTGACGACAGGAAGACCGATGCAAGAGATGGCGATGGACGAAACCACGGACGACGACGCGATCTGGCTCGAAGAGGCGGCGTACGACGCGCCTTCGGACGAGGGCGTCCATCGGTTGCGCAAGGCGCCGATCGTCGCGGCGGTTGCGGCGGCGGCGACGCTGGCGCTGGTCATGGCGATGCCGCGCGCGTGGATCGAGCGCGCCGTCTACGAACTGTATATCGACGCGGTGATCCCGGCGGCGAAGCTGCCGCTCGGCGATATGGCGCATGCCGCCGTCGCCTTTGCCGCGGCGGCGATCGTCGCGCTCATCGTGTTCCTGGTCATGCGCTTCGTCGATTTCGGCCGCCTGCTGCGCGGAGGGCGGAGCCGCGCCGACGCCGGCGACGCGGTCGCGGCGAGCCCGCGCCAGCGCCGCATCGACCGCCATCCCGACGCGCCCGCGCGCGCGCCGTTCATGGCGGGGTCGGACATCGGCGACGACGACGAATTTCCGCGCGAGACCGCGGTGACGGTCGCGGTCGACGAACTTGCCGAAGACGATTCGCCGGACGGGTTCGACGCGATCGATGACGACGGACCGAGGTTCGTCGAAACGCTGCATGCCACGCCGCTGGCGGGCAATGACGACGATGCCTTCGACCTCGGCGGGTTCGAGGTCGAGGAAGAGGACGGCGCCGTCGCGACCGGCCAAGTGTTCGACGTGTCGCACCTTGGCGATGCGCTCGACGATGCGGGGTACGGGCGCGGCGACGAGACGTTCGACGCGGGCGAGCTCGACGAGCCGGTCGACGACGAGGCCGCGCTGGTGATGCCGCGGGTCGGCGACGGGCCGCTCGGCGATGTCCGCTCGCGCTTCGCCGAGCTGTTCGATCCCGCCGATGCGCACGACGAGGAGGAGCCGCCGCGCGCGCGCCGCGACCTGGCGCAGCTGAGCACGAGCGAGCTGATCGACGAGCTCGAACGCCGCATGGCGGGACGCGCGAAGTCGGATGACGAGGATGGCGCCAGCGTCATCGCGCACGACGGCGCGCATTTCGACCGCGCGGCACCGCGCGACGACGAGCGCGAGGCGGCGCCAGCGCCGTCGGACGATGCGCCGGCTCCAGCCGTGTCGGGCGATGACGAGGCGAGCGGCAGCGACGACGAATTCGACGATATGGACGCCGCGCTGCAGGCCGCGCTCGGCACGCTCGCGCGGATGCAGCAGCGATCGGCGTAGGGCGCGCGCTTGCCGGCGGCGTTCAGGCGTCGTCGATCACGAGCAGTTCGACGTGGAGATGCGTGACGCCGTCGGCGTCGCGATAGCGGTCGGCGATTCGCGCCTCGGCGACGAACGCGCCCGGCAGCGAGAATTCATGACACGCGATCCGGTCGGCGAGGCGATCCGCTTCGGCGGGCGCCGTTCCATGATCGCCCCGCCAGACGAACAGGTGACGCGCACCGACGAAGGTCGCGCTCGCCCAGTCGCGCTGGCGATGGCGGGCCAGGTGCCACGGCGTTCCCAGCAGCGCCTGGAGATCGCCGACGAGCTGCCGCGCGAGGCGTGCCTGGGCGCGATGGAGCGGGCGCATGATCGTCACGCCGGTCGGCCCGGCGGGCGCGCGACATAGCGCGGGCAGCCTTCGCGGCGCCAGATGTTCATGAAATGTTCCACCCGCGACCGAACCTTGCGACCCGGTTCGCGGCCATTGCGCAGATCGAAGACGAAGCGCGGATCGCGCATGACCCGGCGTCCGAACACCGTCGGCGGCATCCCCGTCTGGCGCAGGAATTGCTCTATCTGGCGGTTGATCGGCATGGTCATCGTCGTCTCCCTTGCTCGCGCGATTCGCTGACGGGACCGAAGATGAGAAGCGATTTCCTACTTGTCTAGGAAAAATCCTATCCTATATTGCGCCGATGGACTTGGCCCGGCTTCCCGACGATCATCCGCGTGTCGTGCTCGACCGGCTGGCGCGCGAGCGGGGCGACGATTACGCGTCGCTGTCGCGGCTGCTGCGCCGCAACCCCGCTTATGTGCAGCAGTTCATCAAGCGCGGCAGCCCGCGCAAGCTCGACGAGGCCGACCGGGCGACGCTGGCGCGCTATTTCGGGGTGGCCGAGGCGGTGCTCGCGGGGCGCGATGCGCTGCCGCTGCCGCGCGGCGGCGCAT
>JAACTG010000027.1:0-328 GCA_009993585.1 Sphingomonadales bacterium | reverse complement strand
CCGCGTCGAGGGCGATTCGATGATGCCGACGCTGGCGCACGGCGACGAGATCATGGTCGACACCGCCGACGGCGCGGCGCGGCTGCGCGACGGGATCTACGTCATTCGCATCGACGACGAGCTGAAGGTCAAGCGGCTGGCGCGCGCGCCGGGCCGCGGGCGCGTGTCGGTGGTCAGCGACAATCCTGCCTATCCGCGTTTCGACGACGTCGCGCTGAGCGATATCGGCGTCGTCGGGCGCGTCGTCTGGACGGGGCGGCGGCTGGGTTAGGCCACCGCCTGCTCTACCTGCGGGACGGGCGCGGGGCGGGCGCGCGCGGCGATCAGC
>JAACTG010000161.1 GCA_009993585.1 Sphingomonadales bacterium | reverse complement strand
GGGGCTGCTGGTCACATCGGACAATGTCACTTTGCGCGATTTCGCGGTCGAAAATACCAGGGGCGACGGCATCAAGTCGAAAGGTGCCGACAACATCGTCTACGCGCGCGTCCGCGTCGAATGGACCGGCGGGCCGAAGGAAACCAACGGCGCTTACGGGGTCTATCCGGTCGAGAGCGTCGGCGTGCTGATCGACGGCGTGACGGTAAAAGGTGCGTCGGACGCGGGCATCTATGTCGGCCAGAGCAAGCAGATCGTCGTGCGCAACTCGGTCGCGATGTTCAACGTCGCGGGGATCGAGATCGAGAACAGTCGTGAGGCGCGCGTCACCGGCAACTATGTCAGCCGCAACACCGGCGGCATCCTTGTCTTCGACCTGCCCAATCTTCCCAATCTCGTCAACGCGGGCGGTTTTGGCGGCAATGTGCGCGTCGATCACAATCTGATCATCGCCAACGACACGCCCAATTTCGCGCCCAAGGGCAATATCGTCGCGAGCGTGCGCAAGGGCACCGGCGTGATGGTGATGGCGAACGAGAATGTCGAGATCGCCGACAACGTCATCGCCGACAACGGCACCGCGGGCGTGCTCGTCATCGCCTATCCGCTGTCGTTCGACGATGCGAAATACAATCCCTATCCGCGCAACGTTCTGCTGACCGAGGGCAATTCGTACGTCCGCAACGGCCGCGACCCGCAATATGACGGCGGCGCGCAGATGGCCGCGGCGTTCGGCGGGGCATTGCCGCCGGTGATCTGGGACGGGCTCGGCGACAGCGCACTGGCCGCGCCGGCGGGGCTTGGCATCCTCTCGCTCGGCCTGCCCGCGCAAGGGACCGACGTGACCAAGGGCGCGCCCGCGCCGGTAAGCGACGTCGGCGCCGACCTGATGATCACGCCGATCGCCCCGGTGACGCTGGCCGATGCGATCGAGGTGCGCGCGCAGCAATGATCCGCGCCGTCAGCCTGGCGACGATCGGCCTCGCGCTGGCGAGCGCGCTCGGCGCGACCGTGCCGCCGTCGCAGGTCGACGATGCCGCGATCATGGCGGCGGGGTTCCCGGCCAAGCTGTCCGATTATCGATTTTTCGACGATGCGGGCGCGCGCGACCCGGCCGAGGGGGTGATTTCCTATCGCCTCAACACGCCGCTGTTTTCCGATTATTCGGAGAAACTGCGCTATCTCTACATTCCCGTCGGCGCGAGGGCGAAGGCGAACGGCGAGGGGCTGATCGACCTCCCCGTCGGCAGCGCGATCGTCAAGAGTTTCGGCTATGAGCACGACGGTAAGCTGCGCCTGATCGAGACGCGCGTGCTGCTCCACCGCGCCGACGGCTGGGTCGCGCTGCCCTATGTCTGGAACGCGGCGCAGGACGCGGCGGCGCTCAAGCTCGGTGGCGCGCGCGTGCCGGTGACCTTTACCGATCCGTCGGGCGCGACGCGCAGCATCAGCTATGCGGTTCCCAACAAGAACCAGTGCAAGGAATGCCACGCGGTCGACGGCGCGGTGACGCCGATCGGGCCC
>JAACTG010000026.1 GCA_009993585.1 Sphingomonadales bacterium | reverse complement strand
CGGGTGTCATTTTCACGTAGCAAAACTCCCGCTAAGGCAACCGCCATCAGCAGGCCCGATTCGCCGGGCAATAAGAAGCGACGGCCTGCCAAGAGGATTCGGTTCCATCTCGGGGATTTCATAATATGCAACTCAGGTATTTTCTCGCCGCCAGCGCGGCCTCGCTCACGCTCGCGACCGCTCTTGCCACGCCGGCAATGGCGCAACAGGTCACGTCGGGCATCGAAGGCACGGTCACCGACGAAAGCGGCGCGACCGTTGCCGGCGCCACCGTCCGCATCGACGACACCCGCACCGGGACCGGCCGCACGCTGATGACCGACGCCAACGGGCTGTTCCGCACCGACGGCCTGATCACCGGCGGACCTTACACGATCACCGCAACCGCACCTGGTTATGAAGGTCAGACGGTCGAGAACGTTTCGCTCAACCTGCAGGGCAATACGCAGCTGACCTTTGCGCTGAGCGCCTCGAACAGCGGCGACACCATCGTCGTGACCGGCCAGCGTGCCCGCCTGACGCAGCTTGCGATCGGCCCCGGCCAGTCGTTCGGTGCCGAAGAGCTCGAAGCCTTCCCCAGCATCAGCCGCGACTTTCGCGACATCATCCGCATCGATCCGCGCGTCAGCCTCGACCGTACCGACGAAAACGACCGTATTTCTTGCCTCGGCGGTAACGATCGTTCGAACACCTTTACCGTCGACGGCATCGCCCAGTCGGACGTCTACGGCCTCAACTACACGCCGTTCGGCGCACGCAACGCGCAGCCGATCCCCTATGATGCGGTGCGCGAGACGTCGGTCGAATTCGCGCCGTTCGATGTCCAGTACGGCCAGTTCACGGGCTGTGCGATCAACGTCGTGACCAAGTCGGGCCAGAACGACTTCCACGGCTCGGCGTTCTTTACCTATGCGAGCGACAAGCTGCGCGGCGACAAGGCTGGCGGCACGGACTTTTCGGCTTCGCCATTCAAGGAATATCGCTGGGGTGCTACGATCTCGGGCCCGATCATCAAGGATCGCCTGTTCTTCTTCGGCGCCTATGAAGAAACCAACCTCGCCGACAGCCAGGACGACGGCCCGGTCGGTGCCGGCTATGCCAACGATCTCGACTTCGTCACCCAGGCCCAGTTCGACCAGTTCAGCGATACGCTGAAGAACGTCTACGGTTACGACACCGGTGGCCTCGCTCGTTCGCTGCCCGAATCGAGCCGACGCTTCTTCGGCCGCGCCGACTGGTACATCACCGACGGCCAGCGTCTCGAGGCGACCTACCAGAACCTGCGCGAGACCAACATCGAACCCGATGACTTCTCGACCAGCAGCCGGGTGCTGACGGGCTTTAACAGCTTCGAGGACGAAGGCACCGAATCGAACCATTATTCGCTGCGTCTCTATTCGGACTGGACCGACAATTTCTCGACCGAAATGCGCGTCTCGCGCGCCGTCGTGCAGGATATCCAGGGCCCCGTCGGCGGCGGTGAAGCGCAGAGCGACAATCCCATGCCGCGCTTCGTGGTCGGTGTCACCAACGGCGGACGCGACGGCTCGATCGTTGCCGGACCAGGCTTCAGCCGGGCGTCGAACGACCTCAAGACGACGATCAACCAGGCCAAGTTCCTGGGTCGCCTCAAGCAGGATTCGCACACCCTTATGCTCGGTGTCGAGGTCAACCAGCTCAAGGTCTTCAACCTGTTCGCGCAGAACACGACGGGGACGCTGACCTTCGCCAACCTGACCGATTTCCAGAACGGCCTGCTTTCGGGCGGCACCAACACCTTCCCGAACGGCACCAACATCGTCAACGGCGATGCCGCCGGCGCCTATGGCAACTTCACCGGCAGCGGCGACATCAACGATGCCGCCGCCAACTGGAAGCGGACGATCTACAGCATCTATGGTCAGGACGAGTGGCAGGCGACCGACCGGTTGAATATCCTTGCCGGCGTTCGTGTCGACTGGCTCGATGGCGATGCACCTGTCCAGAACCCCAATTTCGTCGCCCGTTACGGCTTTTCGAACCGGATTCCGTTCAGCAGGATCGATCCGGTCATTCTGCCGCGCATCGGTTTCACGTATAACGTCGAAAACCAGGGCTTCTTCTCGAATACCCAGGTCAAGGGCGGCGTCGGCATCTTCACCGGTGGCGATCCGACCGTCTATTATAGCAACTCGTTCCAGAACAACGGCTATGGCGTCGGCCAGGGCAATACCGGTACGGCCGCTTGCGGCCCGGCCGGGACGCAGATCGACGTAACGCCGGGTGGGACCTTCACCGGGATTCCGCAGTGCATCGTTACCGCCGGTGCGGCGAGTTCGGCGGCGGGTACGGCCGACACGCAGTCGATCGACCCCGATTTCAAGACGCCCACGGTCCTGCGCGCCAATATCGGGCTCGCGACGACCTTCGGCACCGCCACCGGCTTTTTCTCCGACTGGCATTTGAACCTCGATTACATCTACAGTCGCGTGCGCAACCCGATCGACTTCGTCGATCTGTCGCAGGTCGTCGATACGCGCCTGGGGGCGAACGGTTACACGCTCGACGGTCGACCGATCTATCGTGCGATCGATCCGACGCGGACGGGCTGCAACGCCGTGCTGCAGGATATGGGCGGCTCGCCTCCCACCTACACCGGGGTGACGTCGGCCTGTTTCGGTACCAGCCGAGACGATGAAATCCAGCTGACCAATGGCCGGAATTACACCAGCCAGTCGGCGTCGGCGATTTTGACGAAGCGTTGGGACCGCGGCCTGTTCACCGAAGGCGGCGCGATCAACTTCAACCTCGGCTATGCCTATACCGATGCGAAGAACAACCGCTACAACAACAGCTCAACCGCAACGTCGAGCTTTGACATCGTCGCGTCGTTCGATCGCCAGAATTCGGCGGTCGCCACGGCGGAGTTCCAGACCCGGCACAACATCAGCATGGGCTTGAACTTCAAGGAGAAGTTCTTCGGCGACAACAATACGTCGTTCGGCTTCGTCTTCGTCGCGCGTTCGGGTCGTCCGTACAGCATCGTTCAGGACAATGTGACCTCGTCGGTGTTCAACGACAGCGCATCGGGCGACTTCAACTCGCTGCTCTACATTCCGACCGGAATCAACGATCCGAACGTCGTTTACGCGAACGGCCGGAACCCGGATGGATCGGTTCAGAGTGGAGCCGATGCGGCAGCCGCGCTCGACAGCTATATCAATGCCAACAAGTGCATTGCGAAATATCGCGGCCAGTCGATCCCGCGCAACACCTGCAACAACCCGTGGTTCTACGATCTCGACCTGCGCTTCTCGCAGGAACTGCCGGGACCGGGCAGGCTGTTGGGTCTGGAAGACAAGATCAAGCTGTTCGTCGACTTCGACAACTTCCTCAACCTGCTCGATTCGGACTCGAACGTGTTCAAGCGCTATCGCTATACCGAGGCGCCGATCCAGGCGAACTTCAATGGCGCCGGCCAGTACGTCTATTCGAGCTATTCGGACAACACGCCGCAGATCCAACCGTCTTCGTCGCTGTGGAAGATCCAGCTGGGCGTCAGCTACGAATTCTAAGCTGAGCCAAACGATACTCGAAAGGGCGCGGGGGAATTATCCCCGCGCCCTTTTTCATGTCCGTCGTCCACAGGCCCCGGCGCTGCTGAGGCCGCCGTCTAGTCGCGGACGCAGCGGTCGAGGCCGTCGCGGCGGACGACCGCGATGCGGCGCGCAATGCTGTTGCCATAGCGGCGGGTGTATCCCGTCGGCGCAATCGCCCCGCGCCGTTTCGGCAGCGGCAGCACGGCGGCGATGCGCGCCGCCTCGATCGGGGTCATGCGGTCGGCATCGTGGCGGAAATAGCGCTGCGACCCGGCGTTGACGCCATAGGTGCCGATGCCGGTTTCGGCGACGTTGAGATAGACTTCCATGATCCGCCTTTTGCCCCAGATTGTCTCGATCAGCGCGGTGAAATAGGCTTCGAGGCCCTTGCGGAAATAGCCGCCGCCCTGCCACAGGAAGACGTTCTTGGCGGTCTGCTGGCTGATCGTCGAGCCGCCGCGGATGCGCCCGCCGCTGGCGTTGCGCACCATCGCATTGGCGATCGCCTGCTGGTCGAAGCCGTTATGGCTGCAGAACTTGCCGTCCTCGGCGGCGATCGCCGCGCGGACCATGTCGGGATCGATGCGCTCGACGGGCATCCAGTCCTTGGAAAAGCTATTGCCGTCGGCAAGCATCGTCGCGGTCACCGGGGGCGGCACGAAGCGATAGACGACCACCCACAGCAGCGTGATGCCGACGAACCAGAGAACGGCCTTGACCAGGATTCGAAGCAGACGGCGCATGCGCGTGCGTCAGGCGGCGGCGGGCAGGAGCTTTCTGTCGCCGGCGATCTTGAGCATCGCCTTTTGCAGCTTTTCGAACGCGCGAACCTCGATCTGGCGGACGCGCTCACGGCTGACGCCATAGACCTGACTCAATTCCTCGAGCGTCTGCGGATCGTCGGTCAGCCGGCGTTCGGTCAGGATATGCTTTTCGCGATCGTTGAGCGCGCCCATCGCCTCGATCAAAAGATCGTGGCGTACGGTCTGCTCTTCGGCTTCGGCGACGCGCTGGTCCTGCAACGGCGCATCGTCCTGCAGCCAGTCCTGCCACTGGGCATCGCCGTCTTCGCGCATCGGCACGTTGAGCGACGTATCGCCGCCCATCGCCATGCGGCGGTTCATGCTGATGACGTCGGTCTCGCTGACGCCGAGATCGGTCGCGATCTTGGTCACGTCCTCGGGCCTGAGATCGCCGTCTTCATAGGCATCGAGCCGGTTCTTCATCCGGCGCAGGTTGAAGAACAGCTTCTTCTGCGCGGCGGTGGTACCCATCTTGACGAGGCTCCACGAACGCAGGATGAATTCCTGGATCGACGCGCGGATCCACCACATCGCATAGGTGGCGAGGCGGAAGCCGCGATCGGGCTCGAATTTCTTCACGCCCTGCATCAGGCCGATATTGCCCTCGGAAATCAGTTCGCTGACGGGCAGGCCATAGCCGCGATAGCCCATCGCGATCTTGGCGACGAGACGCAGGTGGCTGGTGACCAGTTGCGCGGCGGCATCCTGGTCCTCATGCTCCTGATAGCGTTTGGCGAGCATATATTCCTGCTCGGGCGCGAGCAGCGGAAACTTGCGGATTTCCGACATATAGCGGTTCAGGCTCGCCTCTCCGCCAAGGGCGGGGATCGTCGCTGGAACGTTGCTGGCAGCCATTTTCTTCCCTTTTTCAATCGGCTCGGACACCGTCCTGGACCGGTGAGTCGGTGAATATCAGTTTCACCTTAAAACTTATACGCGCAACTCGCTGAACAGTTCCTGCATATCGCGCGGTAATCCGCTGGTTAACGCTAGTTCGGCGCCGCTGATCGGGTGCACGAAGCCAAGAAGTGTAGCATGCAATGCCTGACGGCGAAAATCCAATCGTTTGAGCATGTCTCTCTGACCGGTTTTACCGCGCGAATAGGCGGGGTCGCCAAGCAGCGCATGGCCGATATGCGCCATGTGGACGCGCACCTGGTGGGTGCGCCCGGTTTCGAGCCGGCACTCGACCAGCGTCGCGCCGGCGAGACGCTCGATCGTGCGGTAATGCGTCACCGCGTGCTTGCCGCGGGTGTCGTCGACCACCGCCATTTTCTTGCGATCGCGCGACGATCGGCCGATATTGCCGCGGATGCTGCCGTTCTGGGGCAGGGGATGGCCGCCGACGATCGCGAGATAGCGCCGGTCGATGCTGTGATCGGCGAACTGGCGCGCGAGGCCTTCATGCGCCTTGTCGGTCTTGGCGGCGACGATCAGCCCGCTGGTATCCTTGTCGATGCGGTGGACGATGCCGGGGCGGGCGACGCCGCCGATGCCCGACAACTGTCCGGCGCAATGGTGGAGCAGGGCGTTGACCAGCGTGCCGTCGGCATTGCCCGCGGCGGGATGGACGACGAGCCCGGCGGGCTTGTCGACGACGATCAGATAATCGTCCTCATAGGCGATATCGAGCGCGATATCCTGCGCCCGCGCCGCAGCCGGAACCGCTGCGGGCACGTCGATCGCGATCGTTTGCGCGCGTGCCAGCTTCGCGGACGGATCGCGCAGCGGCGCCCCGCCGTGAGTGCGGACGCCGCCGTCGAGGATCAGCGCCTTGATCCGTTCGCGCGACAGCAGGTCGGTGTGCGCGGCGAGCGCGGCATCGATCCGCTTGCCGATGCAATCGGTGCCGAGTTCGATCACTATCTGGCTTCCCCCGCCGGTCATGTCAGCGGATTTGGCGCGCGCCGCGGCGTTTTCAAGGTTCGCCGCGCTTTTCCTTGAAACTGCGTTGCCGAAGCGCCACACAGCGCCCTCATCGAGCCTTTTGAAGACGGACAATTACCATGACGACCGATAGCGTCGATTTCGCCAGCCTGCTGTGTTCGCGCCTGTGCCACGACCTGCTCAGCCCGGTCGGCGCGCTCAACAACGGCATCGAGCTGATGGCCAGCGAAAGCGATCCCGAAATGCGCCAGCGCTGCCTCGAGCTGCTCGAACAAAGCGCGAAGACGACCGCCGACAAGCTGAAATTCTTTCGTCTCGCATTCGGGTCGGCGGGCGGATTCGACGACGCCATTCCAGCGAGCGACGTCCATGCCGCGATATCGGGCATCATCGGCGATTCTCGCCGTATCGAGCTGGGCTGGCTGGTTCATGACGATACGCTGCCCAAGCCGGTCGTGCGCATCCTGCTCAACCTCGCGCTGGTCGCGATCGATGCGCTGGTGCGCGGCGGGCGCCTCGACATCGGGGTCGAGCGCCAGGCCGGCGGCAGCGAGATCGTCGTGCGTGCCGAGGGCGAACGGCTCGCCGTCGACGACCAGATCATCGCCGCTCTCGAAGGGACGATGGACGAGGGCGCGCTTGCCGCGCGGACGGCGCCGGCGTGGATGACCAACGTCGTTGCCCGCGCGCACGGCGGCGCGGTGCTGTCGTCGCGCGACGGCGACAATGCGATCCTGCTCGGCGCTACGCTGGCATCCTGACCCCGCGTCGACCCGGATCCGCCTGCGGCTCGAAACGCGAACCTTAGCCGCATTTTAACCAGTCCCGCTGCATGACCGGCTCGCACCTACGGTCGATACAGGCGGGACATGGACGAGATCCTACAATTATTCCTCTCGGAAACGACCGAGACGATGGAAGAGATCGGGGGCGAAATCGTCGCCTGGGAAGCCGATCCGGCCGATCGCACCCGACTCGATACGATTTTTCGCTTCGTCCATACCGTCAAGGGCAGCTGCGGTTTCCTCGACCTGCCGCGCATCGCCGCCCTGTCGCATGCCGCCGAGGATGCGCTCGATGCGGTGCGCAGGG
>JAACTG010000096.1 GCA_009993585.1 Sphingomonadales bacterium | reverse complement strand
GTCTATGTCGCGCGCGACCGCCAGGCGGCGCTGCGTCCCGCTTTGCAAGGCTGGATGGGCGATGCACGCCCGTTCGCGTTCGAGGATGCGTACGAACCCGCGCCCGGCATGGGCCGGATGCTGATCGGCACCGCGCCGATGCTGTCGCTGCTCGCGCTCGAATGCGGCGTCGATGCGATGCTCGCCGCCGATGGCGCGGCGCTGTGGGCCAAGTCGCAGGAACTGTTCGACTTGCTGACCGGCCTGATGGCCGAACGCTGCCCCGACTTCACCCTCGTCACCCCGACCGACGCCGATGCGCGCGGCAGCCACGCGAGCTTTGCGCACGCCGACGCCTGGCCGATCAACCGCGCGTTGATCGACGCCGGCGTGATCGGCGACTTCCGCGCCCCCGACGTCCTGCGCCTCGGCCTGACGCCGCTTTACACGTCGTTCGAAGACGTCTGGCGCGCGGTCGATGTGCTCGCCGATATCATGGCGAACGAGACGTGGCGAAGGGGCGAATATGCCGAGCGCTCGGCGGTGACGTAATCATCCTTCGTCACCCTGAACTCGTTTCAGGGTCCATAAGCTAAAGCGGTCGCGAAATGCGCCACGGCAGAGCCTATGGATGCTGAAACAAGTTCAGCATGACGAAGACTAAACTGGCTCAATTTGAAGGGAGAGCCGCCTTCCGCCACAGGCCTTAACCGAACGTCACGCCCTTCACTTCCATGAATTCGTCGAGGCCGATCGAGCCGCCGCCTTCGCGGCCGTTGCCACTGGCCTTGTAGCCGCCGAAGGGCAGGCCCGCGCCGGGGCCCCAGGTGTTGATCGTCACATTGCCCGCTCGCAGCCTTTTGGCGATCGGGCGCGCCGCGTCGTGGTCGCCCGATATCGTTGCCGACAGGCCGTAATCGGTATCGTTGGCAAGCGCCACGCCTTCCTCGACATCGGCGTAAGTCGTCAGCGTCGCGACAGGGCCGAAGGTTTCCTCGCGCCAGATGCGCATTTCGGGGGTGACGTCGGCGAGCACGGTCGGGCGGACGAAATAGCCGCGGTTGGTGCCCTCGGGCAGGCCGGTGCCGCCGGTGACGACGCGCGCGCCCTCGTCGATCGCCGACTGGATCAGGCCCTGGACCTTGTCGAACTGCGCCTTGTTGACGAGCGGGCCGATATGGCCGCCCTCGCTCGCGGGGTCGCCGACATTGACACCCTCGAACACCTGCCGGGTGAACGCCTCGACGCGCTCGGCATCGCTGGCGTGGACGAGCAGGCGCGTCGGGGCGATGCAACTCTGCCCCGAATTGGCGATCACGCCCTGCAGCGTCGGCGGCAGCACGGTGTCGATATCGGCGCCTTCGAGGACGAAATTGGGCGCCTTGCCGCCGAGCTCCTGATGGACGCGCTTGACCGTCGTGGCCGCCGCCTTGGCGACCTCGATGCCCGCGCGCGTCGATCCGGTGAAGCTGACCATGTCGATATCGGGATGCGCCGAGATCGCCGCGCCGACTTCGGGCCCACGCCCCTGGACCAGGTTGAACACGCCCGGCGGGACGCCCGCGGCGTCCATCACTTCGGCCAGGATCGCGGCGTTGGTCGGGCATTCTTCCGAGGGTTTGAGCACCATGCAGTTGCCCGCCGCGATGCACGGGCCGACCTTGGCGGTGATCTGGTTCAATGGCCAGTTCCACGGCGTGATCATGCCGACGACGCCGATCGGTTCGTGGCGGATCGTGTTGCCGCGCACGTCGGTTTCGAATGCGAAATCGGCGAGCGCCTTGGCCGCGCCGATGAAGTGCGACAGTCCCGCGCCGACCTGCGCGGTCGAGGCGAAGCTGATCGGCGCGCCCATTTCCTCCGACACCGATTTGGCGATGTCGGGCATGCGCTTCTTGTATTCCTCGATGATCCTGGCCAGCAGTTCGCCGCGTTCCTCGGGCGTCGTCTGCGAGAAGCTGTCGAATGCCTTGCGCGCCGCGGCGACCGCCTTGTCGACATCGGCCGCCGTGCCCGCCGCGACGACCGCGCAAGGCTCTTCGGTCGCCGGGTTGATCACCTCGATCTGGTCGCCGCCGGTGCTGTCGGTCCACGTGCCGTCGATATAGTGCTGAAGCTGTTCGCGCATGGGAATGTCCTTGGAAAAACGGAGAAGGGGGAAGCGGGGCGCGGCGCGGTCAGCGCCGTTCGACCATGAATTCGACGCGGCGCTTGTTGCGCGTCACCGTGGTGCCGATTTCGCCGCCGATCATCATGCGCACCGCGCTTTCGGGGATGCCCGCCGCGGCGAGCGCCTGCTGCACCGCGATCGCGCGGTCGGCGGAAAGCTTGCGATTGGCCTCGACGGTTCCTTCGGGGTCGGCAAAGGCGCTGACGGTAATCGCGGCGCCGGGAAAGTCCTTGAGGACGTTGGCGACGTCGGTGATCTGCGCCTTGGCGGCGGCGTCGAGCGAAGAGGATCCCGAGGCGAAGGTGACGCGGTCGAGCTCGAAGCGGCGCCCGATCGCCTCTTCCCCCTCGAGATAGCCGCGCATGTCGTCGGGCGAATAGACGGCAATGTCGTCGCGCCCGGTCATCGCCATGTCGTGCGGCCGGTCGGCGATGACGACGGCTTCGTTGGCGGCGGCATTGGCCTCTTCGCCGCGCGGCTCGGCGCTGTCGCACGCGGCGAGCAAGACGCCGGCCGCCAGCGCGGCACATGCGAACGAGGCGGCTCGGCGCGCGGGGCTCGGCGGGGAAGGGTCGAAGGGCATGATGAGTCTCCTGCTGCCCGCGAGCGGCGATGGCGGGCGATGATGGTCAGCCGGGATATGGCGCCTGTTTGAGCAGGCGCGCAAGATGCGCCGCGTTGCCCGCGACCATCTTGGCGGTCTCGGTCACCTTGCGCGGGCGATGCTCGAGGTCCTGGAAATCGGTGCCGTGCATCGCCTCGCCGACCCAATAGCAGGCGGCGACCGCGGGAATCGTCCAGCCGACGTCGTTGAGCGCCTGCGCCAGCTGCGCGGTGACGGCGTGCGCGCCGTCCTCGTTGCCGACGATCGCGAACACCGCGACCTTGGAATAGCTGGGCATGCGGCTCTCGTCGTCGGTCTCGCTCAGGAAGGCGTCCATCCGTTCGAGCACCAGCTTGGCGACCGACGAAGGCTGGCCCATCCAGATCGGCGTACCGAAGATCAGGATATCGGCGGCGAGTATCTTTTCGCGGATCGCGGGCCAGGCGTCGCCCTTGCCCTCGTCGGACGAAACGCCCCATTTGACGTCGTGCGCGGCGATGCGGATCGTCTCGGTCAGCGTCACGTCGTGATCGGCGAAATGTTCGGCGAGCACGGCGACCATCGCGTCGGTCGACGATTTGGTCTTGGCATCGGACTTGAGGGTGCAGTTGAGCGCGATCGCGCTGAGCGTCTGGGGCATGATGATTCCTCGATGGCTTTGGCGGGTCAACGGCTCGCGCGCCGAAATGCTCCCTCGCGGCGGGCGTTCCAATTGATGTGTAAAGAGCTCTTGACTGACAAGAGTTCTTGACTGTAAAGAGCTCTTTACAGCTATGGGAGAGCGCGGTGGAAAACCGTTTGAAGCAGTTTCGCGAAAGCAGCGGATGGAGCCAGGGCGAACTCGCCCGTCGGCTCGGCGTATCGCGCCAGACGATCAATGCGGTCGAGACCGACAAATACGACCCCTCGCTGCCGCTGGCGCTCCGCATGGCGAAGCTGTTCGCTTGCAGCGTGCCCGAAATTTTCATCGACACATGGGAGCCTGAACAATGATCGACACGCACGAAACCGCCCGGCGACCGGCCGGCGGAACCCACGGCGCGCAAGTGCGGCCCGCCAGGCGCAAGACGACCAAGGTGATCGTGTCGCTGATCGCCGGCGGGCTCGCCGGCGGCCTCGCGACCGGCGTTTTGCTGGCGTTCGTCGATCGCGGCCTGTTCGGCCAGCTCGACGCCCATCACGAGGTCGCGATGCTGGTCGCGCTGGTCTATGTCGTCACCGGCCTGTTCGTCGCGATCGGTGTCGCCCGGCCCGCGATCGGCGCCAGGTTCCTCAACGTCGAGGATGCCGAGGAAATCGCCGAACACCGCCGGATGCACGCCTATAGCTGCATCGGCATGATCGCGATCGGCCTGTTGCTCGCGCTCGCCGCGCTGGCGCGGCCGCTGGCGATCGACCCCGCGATCGCGTTGGCCGGCTGCGCCGCGCTGATGACGGCGTTCATCGCGGCGTCGTGGCGGCAGCGCCGGCTGATCGACGAACTGCTCGCCGCGCTGTCGCGCGAGACCGCGGCGCTCGCCTTCTACCTGCTGGCGCTGGCCGGGGGCAGCTGGTCGCTTCTCGCGGTGCTGGGCTACGCTCCTGCGCCGATCCCGCTCGACTGGCTGACGATGATCGCCGCGACGCTGCTGCTCGCCGCGTTCGGCGCCAGCTTCGCGCGCGGCATGCTTACCCCGCGCTGACGCGCGCGGGCCGCGCACGCCAAAAGAGGCGCTTCCCGTTGCGGGGGAGCGCCTCTTTCGTCGGTCGTCTCTGCGATCAGGCGCTGTAGTACATGGCGAACTCGACCGCGCTCGGCGTCGTTTCGAGGCGGCTGACCTCTTCGCGCTTCAGCTCGATATAGGCGTCGATCTGGTCCTTCGAGAAGACGTCGCCCTTGAGCAGGAAGTCGTAATCGGCCTCGAGGCTGTCGAGCGCCTCGCGCAAGGATCCGCAGACGGTCGGCACGTCGCTCAGTTCCTCGGGCGGCAGGTCGTAGAGGTTCTTGTCCATCGCGTCGCCGGGATGGATCTTGTTCTGGATGCCGTCGAGCCCCGCCATCAGCAACGCCGAATAGCACAGATAGGGGTTGGCCATCGCGTCGGGGAAACGGAATTCGACGCGCTTGGCCTTGTCGCCGGTGCCATAGGGGATGCGGCAGCTCGCCGAACGGTTGCGGCTCGAATAGGCCAGCAGCACCGGCGCCTCGAAGCCCGGCACCAGCCGCTTGTAGCTGTTGGTCGACGGGTTGGTGAAGGCGTTCAGCGCCTTGGCGTGCCTGATCACGCCGCCGATGAAGAACAGGCAGGTTTCGCTGAGGCCGGCATAGCCGTTGCCGGCGAACAGCGGTTCGCCCTTTTTCCAGATCGACATGTGCGTGTGCATGCCCGACCCGTTGTCGTCCTTGATCGGCTTGGGCATGAAGGTCGCGGTCTTGCCATAGGCGTGCGCGACCTGGTGGACGACGTATTTGTACACCTGCATGCGGTCGGCGGTCTGCGTCAGCGTGCCGTAGGTCAGGCCCAGCTCGTGCTGCGCGGGGGCGACCTCGTGATGATGCTTGTCCATCGGCAGGCCGAGCTCCATCATCGTCGCGACCATCTCGCCGCGGATGTCGCCGGCGCTGTCGACGGGCGCGACGGGAAAATAGCCGCCCTTGACGCCGGGACGGTGGCCCATGTTGCCGGTGTCGTATTCGCGGCCCGAATTGGTCGGCAGCTCGATATCGTCGAGGCGGTAGCCCGAAGCGGCATAGCCGTCCTCGAAGCGGACGTCGTCGAACATGAAGAATTCGGCTTCGGGGCCGATATAGATCGTGTCGCCGATGCCGGTGGAGGCGAGGTAGCTTTCGGCGCGCTTGGCGGTGGTGCGCGGGTCGCGGCCATAGCCTTCGCCGGTCGACGGCTCGACGATGTCGCAGAACAGGACGAGCATCGGCGTCGCGCTGAATGGATCGATATAGGCGGCGTCGGTGTCGGGCATCAGGATCATGTCAGATTCGTTGATCGCCTTCCACCCCGCGATCGACGATCCGTCGAACATGAGGCCGTCCTCGAGCGCGTCCTCGTCGATCACGCTCGCGCACATCGTCAAATGCTGCCACTTGCCCTTGGGATCGGTGAAGCGCAGGTCGACCCACTCGATCTCCTCGTCCTTGATGCGTTTCAGAATGTCTTTCGCGGTGTCGGCCATGGGGAATCCTTGGTTCTGGAGTTGGTAGGAATGCGGGCGGGAGGCGCTCAGAGCGCCTCTTCGTTCTTTTCGCCGGTGCGGATGCGAAGCGCGCTTTCGACCGGAATGACGAAAATCTTGCCGTCGCCGATCCGGCCGGTCTGCGCGGCGGCTGCGATCGCCTCCACCACGCGGTCGGCAAGCGCCGATTCGACGACGATCTCGAGCTTCACCTTGGGCAGGAAATCGACGACATATTCGGCGCCGCGATAGAGTTCGGTATGGCCCTTCTGCCGGCCGAAGCCCTTGGCCTCGGTCACGGTGATGCCGCTGACGCCGACCTCGTGCAGCGCCTCCTTCACCTCGTCGAGCTTGAAGGGTTTGATAATCGCTTCGATCTTTTTCACTGGGGCTCCTTGCCGATTGCCGGCGTCGCGCACACGCGCCTTACCCGCAAGGACGCAAGAAGGGTGCCAATCGCAAGCCGCGCAAATCGGCGCGCACCCCGCAACGATTGCCTAATTCTTGTGCAGGCCGTCGCACGGCTGCGCAAATAGTGGGCAATCAGTCCTGCTCGTCGTCGCCGCGCGTTGCGCCCGGCACGACCGCCTGATCGTCGGTGCGGCGCGGCAAGGCGGGCGGCAATCGGCGCTCTCCGCCCAGCCCGAACACGATCAGCCGGGCACTGTCGTCGGCTGCGACCGCCGCGCTGCGGTCGTCGTCGTCCGATGCCTCGCTTTGGGGGGCGGAGGCGGCGATGCGGCGGCCGCCGGTCAGGACCGCCACCATCTGCTGGCCGTCGGCCATGAAGGTCACCGGCGCGGCGCCGATCCGCGCGCCGACATCGGACTGCCACAGACGCGATCCGTCGCGCGCGTCATAGGCGGCGAGCAGGCCGTCGCGACCGCCCTGAAACACCAGCCCGCCGGCGGTCGCCAGCGTGCCGCCGCCGAGCGCGCGGGTCGTCGACCAGACGATGTCGCCGGTCGCGGGCGCGATCGCGATCAGGCCGCCCTTGCCATAGGCGACGGTGTCGCCGTCGCCCGATCGCGATGCGGGCAGCGTAGGGCGCGGTCGCTGGATCGGCACGAACAGATGGCCGCTGGCGGGGTCGAAGCTTGCCGCCGCGCCGTCGCGCCAGCCCAGCCGGGCCGGTGACGCAGCGGGCTTGCCGGGCGTCGGCTTGGCCGGAGCGCCACGCTGCGCGAGCTGCGGACGGCCGCCCTTATAACCGCTCGCCCAGGCGACATCGTCGGCCATCGGCTGCGCCGAGACAAGTGCGCCGTCCTCGCGCGCGAGTGCGATCAGATAGCCGTTGCGCGACGGGTGGAGCAGCAATCGGCGCGGGGCATCGTCGATGCTCAGCGTCGCCAGCATCATCGGATCGGTCGCGCCGAAGCCCTGTTCGGCGGCGGGGGTTTCCTGGAAATGCCACAGATATTCGCCGGTTTCGGGTTTGACCGCGACGATCGAGGAAAGGAACAGATTGTCGCCATTGCCGCGCGATCGTTCGCCATAATCGCCGGGATTGCCGCCGCCGGTGCCGAAATACAGCTGGTCGAGCGCGGCATCGTAGACGATGCCGTCGCTGACCGCGCCGCCGCCGCCTTCGAGGCGCCATTTGCCGTCCTTGGCCCAGGTGCCCGTCGCCACCGCGAGCATCGGGTCGCTCGCCGCATTGTCGGGTTCTCCGGCCGGATTGGGCGTGGTGAAGAACTGCCAGCGCAGCGTGCCGTTGACGATGTCGTAGGCGGCGATCGATCCACGCGCGCCGCCCTTGCCGATGATGACGAGGTTCTTGACCACGACCGGCGCGGTGGTGATCGCCTGGTTCGCCTCGGTCGCCTGAATCGTCCACAGCGGAATCCCGGTCTTGGCATCGAGCGCGACGAGCCGACCGTCGATCGTGGCGGTGAACAGCTTGCCTTTCCACAGCGCGATGCCGCCATTGAGGATATCGGCGTCGTCGGGCGCGACGATGCGGGCGGGATCGGCGGCGATGCGCGGGTCGTAATCCCAGGCAAGATCGCCGCTCGCGGCGTCATAGGCCGCGACGCGCGAATCGGCGAGAACGACGTAGATCGTGCCGTCGACGACGACCGGGCTGGCGTTCTGCGCGGCATTGCCCGGCAGGTTGGCGAACCAGCCGATGCCGAGCGAGCCGACATTGTCGCGATCGATGCGGTCGAGCGGGCTGAAACGGTGCGCGGCGTAGTTGAAACCGGTCGCGGGCCAGTCGCTGCCGTCGCCGCCGCTGGCGAGGTAATCGGCATCGACCCGCGCCGCCCCGGCGGCGAGCCGCGGAGCGTCGGCGGCAACTGGCTGCGGCTCGTCCTGCTGGCGTTTGCAGCCGGGCAACGCAAGCGCGAGGGCGATGATGGCGATGCCGCCGAACAGGCGGCGCGAGGGGGTCGGACTGGGATCGCGAAAGGTCATTGCCGGGCAGGATAGGCAAAGCGACCCGCCACGGCAAACGAAGTGTCAGATTCAGTACGGCGGATGGTCGAGCCCGGTCGCGCTCTTGGTGAAAATCTCGCAGCCGTCGTCGGTGATGCCGATCGAATGTTCGAACTGCGCCGACAGGCTGCGATCGCGCGTCACCGCGGTCCAGCCGTCGTCGAGCACCTTGACGCCGGGCTTGCCGATATTGATCATCGGTTCGATCGTGAAGAACATGCCGGGCTTGAGCTCGGGACCGGTGCCGGGGTTGCCGACATGGACGACCTCGGGCGAATCGTGGAACAGGCGGCCGACGCCGTGGCCGCAGAAATCGCGCACGACGCCATAGCGGTGCTTTTCGGCATGGCTCTGGATCGCGTGCGAGATATCGCCGAGGCGATTGCCCGGCCGCGCCTGTTCGATGCCGAGCATCAGGCATTCATAGGTGACGTCGACCAGGCGGCGCGCCTTGATCGGAACGTCGCCGACCAGATACATGCGGCTGGTGTCGCCGTGCCAGCCGTCGAGGATGCAGGTGACGTCGATATTGACGATATCGCCGTCCTTGAGGACGCGATCGCCCGGAATGCCGTGGCACACGACATGGTTGATCGAGATGCAGCTGCTGTGCGTAAAGCCGCGATAGCCGAGCGTGGCGGGCAGCGCGTTTTCGCGCAGCATATGGTCGCGCACGAGATCGTCGAGCTCGCCCGTCGTCACGCCGGGCACGACGTGCGGCACGAGCGCGTCGAGCACGTCGGCGGACAGCCGCCCGGCCTTGCGCATGCCGGCGAATCCGTCGGCACCATAAAGCTTGATGCTGCCGTCGCGCACCGGTGCGCTGGCGTCGGTCATGGTCACATATTTGTTCATGGCCGACGATATAGCGACGCCTGGCGGAGATTGCGAGGGCATCGCGCAGCGACGCTCACTTCGTCTTAACCCGCCGCGGCTATAGGTTGCGCGCGAAACCGGGGAGACGACGCGGCGGCATGACCAGGGTCCTGATCACCATCGACACCGAATTGTCGGCGGGCCTGCATCAGCAGGGCGTGTCGCTGACCGACAATATCGCCGCGTCGATCGATGCGCGCACGGCGCAGGGCGATTACGGCGTCGGCTGGATGATCGACCGCTTCGACGCGCACGGCCTGACCGGCGTGTTCTTCGTCGATCCGATGCCGGCGCTGGTCTATGGCCCGGGCTTTTTGGCAGACATCGTCGGCGCGATCGTCGCGCGCGGGCACGAGGTTGAGCTCCATATCCACACCGAATGGCTCGCCTGGGCGAAGCGGTCGCCGGTCGCCGCCGGCGTCAGGCCCAATATCGGCGATTACCGCCTCGACGACCAGCGCGCGCTGCTCGACCTTGCGCGCGGCCTCTTGATCAATGCGGGCGCCCCGCCGCCGAGCGCGTTCCGCGCGGGCAATTTCGGCGCCAACGACGATACGCTGCGGGCATTGGCGCAGCTCGGCATCGCCTATGACAGCAGCTTCAACGCCGCGATGGCCGACACCGTCTGCGCCATCGACCTGCCCGCCGATGCGATCGAGCCGGTCGCTCGCCAAGGCCTCGTCGTCGCCCCCGTCGCGAGCTTGCGCGATATCGGCGACGGCATGCGCCCGGCGCAGATCTGTGCGCTGTCGGCGCGCGAGATGCGCGAGCTGCTCCGCCATGCGGCGCGCGAACGGCTCAGCGCCCAGGTCATCGTGACGCACAGTTTCGAACTGCTCGACCGCCGCCGGACGCGGCCCAACCGCCTGACGATCCGGCGCTTCGAGGCGATGTGCGCCGAAATCGCGCGCAACCCCGCGCTGAAATCGTGCGGCTTTCGCGATTTCGGCGCGGCCGCGATCGTCGCCGAGGCTTCGGGCGCCGCGCCGCTCGCCGCCGATCGCCTGCGCTCGCTGGCGCGCATGGCCGAACAACTGGGGTCGAACCTCGTCTATGAGCGTGGCCTTGCCGGCGGCTGAGCCGCGCGCGCCGCAATCGCCTCTCCCCATCGCCGCCAATGCTGCTAGGGTCGCGCGATGGCCAGCGCATCCGACCCCAACCGCATTTGGACCGCCGCGATCGTCGTGATCGGCGATGAGATCCTGTCGGGCCGCACGCAGGACCGCAACGTCGCGCAGATCGCGACCTGGCTCAACGCGCAGGGCATCCGCCTTAGCGAGGCGCGCGTCGTCGCCGACGATGCGCAGGCGATCGCCGAGGCGGTCAACATCCTGCGCGCGCGCAACGATTACCTGTTCACCACCGGCGGTATCGGCCCGACGCACGACGACATCACCGTCGATGCGATCGCCGCCGCGCTCGGCGTCGCCGTCGTCGTCCACCCCAAGGCGCGCGCGGTGCTCGACGCCTATTACGCCGACAAGGGCGGGCTGACCGACGCGCGATTGCGCATGGCGCGCGTGCCCGAAGGCGCGACGCTGATCGAGAACCGCATGTCGGGCGCGCCGGGCATGCACATCGCCAACGTCTTCATCATGGCCGGCGTGCCGCACATCACCGCGCAGATGCTCGACGCGCTGACCGGCAGCCTCGAGGGCGGCGCGCCATTGATCTCGGTGACGCTCGGCGCCTGGGTGCCCGAAAGCGAGGTCGCCGATATCCTGCGCACCGCCGAGCGCGACCATCCCGGCTGCGCGATCGGCAGCTATCCGTTCTTCCGCGAGGGGAAGGTCGGCGCCAATTTCGTCGTCCGCTCGACCGACGGCGCGCAGGCGCAGGCGTGCGCCGACGAACTGCTCGCGACGATCAAAGGCGAGGGCATAAAAGCCCAGGCCGGCGAAATCTGATTTCGCGGGAGCGGGCGAGGGGAAGTCGCGGCGGCGTCGCCCGCGCCGACGAACGAGCCGCAGGCGAGGACGATCGCCCCGCCGCGCGCTGCATCGGGATCCGATCTTCATCGGCACGGTGAGCGTGTCGTGGAGCGGGTGAGGGGAATCGAACCCCCGTCGTCAGCTTGGGAAGCTGCTGCTCTGCCATTGAGCTACACCCGCGCGAGGCACGCCGCGCCAGATCGCGCAGCGTCGCCGATCTGTCAAACGGATTTGCGCGCCGACCCGTCATGCGCCAAGCAGGGGCGATGACCGAGACATCCTCTCCCGCCGCCGGGCCTTTGAGCGGCGTCCGCATCGTCGAGATCGACGCGATCGGGCCGGTGCCGCTGGCGTGCGCGATCCTCGCCGATCTCGGCGCCGACATCGTGCGCGTCGCGCGCAAGGATGGCGGAACTTGGGGCGAGGTCGGCAGCGCCGTGCTCCATCGCGGGCGGCGGCGGATCGCGCTCGACCTCAAGGACGCGGGCGATCGCGACGCGCTGCTCGGCCTGATCGACCGCGCCGATGCGCTGGTCGAGGGGTTCCGGCCCGGCGTGATGGAGCGGCTCGGCCTCGGCCCCGATGTCTGTATCGGCCGCAATCGCAGCCTCGTCTTCGCGCGCGTCACCGGCTGGGGGCAGGACGGGCCGCTCGCGAAACGTGCCGGGCACGACATCAACTATATCGCGCTGACCGGCGCGCTGCATGCGATCGGCGAGAGGGACGCGCCGCCGACGGTGCCACTCAACCTCGTCGGCGATTATGCCGGGGGCAGCATGTTCGCCGCGCTCGGCCTCGTCTCGGCGATCCTGGCGGCGCGCGCGTCGGGCGAGGGACAGGTGGTCGACGTCGCGATGGTCGACGGCGTCGCCAGCCTGATGGGGCTGTTCCACGCGCTGCTCGGCGCGGGCCGCTGGCGCGACGACCGCGGGGCGAACCTGCTCGACGGCGCCGCGCCCTTTTATCGCTGCTATGCCTGCGCCGATGGCGGCCATGTCGCGGTCGGCGCGCTCGAGCCGCAATTTTTCGCCGCCTTGCTCGACGGGCTGGGGATCGCGCCCGATCGCTTCGCGCAGAACGACCCCGCTTGCTGGCCCGATATGACGAGCGCCTTCGCCGCCGCCTTCGCCGCGCGGACGCGCGACGCGTGGGAGGAGCATTTCGCCGGCAGCGACGCCTGCGTCACCCCGGTGCTTTCGATCGCCGAGGCGTTCGGCCACCCCGCCAATGTCGCGCGCGCGGTCTTCACCGAGACCGCCGGGACGCGCCACGGCGCGCCGGCCCCGCGCTTTGCCGCGACGCCGGGCGCGGCGCGCGTGATGACGCCCGCCGAGATCGATCGGGTCGTCGCCGACTGGTCGTGACGCCCATGCGGCTTGCGTGGCGCGCGGGGCGTCTCTAGCGAAGGGACATGGCAGAACGCGATCCCCCGCCCGGCAGGAAGACGCCGATCATCGTCGGCATCGGCGGCACCACGCGCGCCGGCTCTACGACCGAACGGCTGGTCGCCGCGGTGCTGTCGAGCTGCGCCGAGATGGGCGCACAGACGCACATGTTCGGCGGGGACGCGCTGCTCGCGCTGCCGCATTACGAACCCGAAACATCGGGGCGCAACGCGGCGCAGCGCGCGTTCATTGATGCGGTGCGCACCGCCGACGGCTTCGTCCTCGGCACGCCGGGCTATCACGGCAGCGTGTCGGCGCTGGTCAAGAACGCGATCGACCTGATCGACGACACGCGCACCGATACGCGCGCCTATTTTGACGGCTGCCCGGTCGGGCTCGTCGTCACCGCCGCGGGCTGGCAGGCGACCGGCGTCGTGATGAGCGCGTTCCGCGATATCGTCCACGCGCTGCGCGGCTGGCCGACCCCGCTCGGCGTCGCCGTCAACGCGATTGCGCAGCGCCCCTTCGGCGACGACGCGGCGGGCGGCGAGATCGTCGACCCGGCGATCGCCGAGCAGGTCACCGGCCAGGCGCGCCAGATCATGGCGCTGGCGCAAAGCGGCTATGCCCAGCGCGTCGCCGAGATGATCGCGCAGACCGGCACGGCATCTACCGCCTGAGCGGGACCGACCACAGGCTTAGTCTCTGAATTCGCTGGCACCCGCGTCGATCGCGTCTTAGAGGGGGTGTCGTTGCGGTGACGTAACGGGAAGCCGACTCCAGAAGAAAAGCGCGCGATGCCGGCCTCGAAAAGACACTCCCCAATCCAGACGCGCCTGGTGCGACTCGATATGGTCGATCGCCTGCACGGCATCGTGTCCACGCCGTTCGCGCAGATCGCGTTCGGCATCCTTGTCTCGGGCGCGGCGATCGTGGTGCGCACGCTGGTCGACGCCGCGACGCCGGGCGCGGGTCCGTTCGGGCTGATCATCCCCTTCGTGCTGGTCGCGACGCTGTTCGGGCGCTGGCAGGCGGGCCTCGTCGCGCAGATATTGCTGTCGCTCCACGCCTGGTATTACGTCCTTCCGATCAGCGGCAGCTTTGCCTTCGCGGTCCGCGACGACGGGCCGCGCGTCGCCGTCAACCTGCTCGCCGGGCTGACCGTCGTCGCGCTGGGCGAGATGTTTCGCCGCGCGATGCGCGGCGCGATCGACGATCGCGAAGCGCTGCTGCGCGAGGTGGAGCATCGCACCGCCAACAACTTCACCTCGATCCTGGCGATGCTGCGGATCCAGCGAGGTCGCACCGATGACGAAGCGGTGCGCGCCGCGCTCGACACCGCGAGCGGGCGCGTCGACAGCTATGCCCGCGCCAATCGTTCGCTGTTTCGCGACGGCACCGGCGACGAGCTGGTCCGCATGCAAAGCTATCTGGGCGACCTGTGCGCGGGGCTGGCGCCGGTCATCGCGGGTATGTCGGGCGCGCAAATCGTCTGCCGCTCCGACGCCATCGTCCTGCCGCGCGACGAAGCGGTCACGCTCGGCCTGCTCGTCAACGAAGTCGCGACCAACAGCGCCAAGCACGCCTTTCCCGGGCGCGGCGACGGCCGAATCGAGGTCGCCCTCACGCGCCGCGGCGGCGGGATCATGCTGTGCGTCGCCGACAACGGGGTCGGCATGACGCGGACCGAACGCGAAGGCGGCATGGGCATGCCGCTGATCGAGGCGCTGGCCAAGCAGGCGCGCGTCCAGCTCGAGCGCGAGTCGGGGCCGACGGGAACCTGTTTCCGCTTCGTCAGCGAGGGCGAGGCCTAACCCTCGACCTGCGGGGTCAGCCGGAGCAGGCGGCCGCCCTTGCCGTCCTCGAGCAACCAGACCGCGCCGTCGGGGCCTTGTTCGACCTCGCGGATGCGCGCGTCCATGTCCCACTGATCGGCCTTGCGCGCGGCATCGCCGTCGGTGGCGACGCGGATCAAGGCCTGGCCCGAGAGTGCGCCGAGCAGCAGCGAGCCCTTCCACCGCGGAAACATGTCGCCGGTGTAATAGACCAGCCCCGCGGGGCTGACCGAGGGATTCCAGAATACCTTGGGTGCGGTGAAGCCGTCGCCGGGGGCGTGATCGGGAATGTCGCGGCCGTCGTAATGGCTGCCGTTCGATTTGGTCGGCCAGCCGTAATTGCCGCCGCGTGCGATCAGATTGACCTCGTCGCCGCCCTTGGGACCCATTTCATGTTCCCACAAGCGCCCGTCGGGCGCGAAGGCGAGGCCGAGCAAATTGCGATGGCCATAGCTCCAGATTTCGGCCGCCTTGCCGCCGCGCGCCGCGAACGGATTGCCGTCGGCTGGACTGCCGTCGAGGTTGAGCCGCAGCACCGCGCCGAGATTGGTCGTCAGGTCCTGCGCGGGATCGAACTTCTGTCGCTCGCCCGAGGTCAGGAAAATATATCTGCCATCGGGCGAAAAGGCGATGCGGTGCGAGAAATGGCCGCGCCCGGTCGTCTTGTCCTGGCGCCAGATCACTTCAAGGCCCTGTAACGCGCAGGCATCGGCCTGTTCGCAGACCAGCGTGCCGCGTCCCAGCACCGCGCCGCGCGTATCGCCCGGCCCGGCCTCGATCCACGTCAGGTACAGCGATTCTGGGTTCTGCGCCTCTGCCTTGGGGTGAAAGGCGATGTCGCCCAGCCCGCCCTGGCCGCCATAATCGACCTTGGGCAGGCCGCTGTCGATCGTTCCCAGCCGCCCGCTGCCGGTATCGACCCATTTCACCGTGCCCTTTTTTTCGGTGATGAACAGCATCGTCGATCCGGGACGGAACGCCATCGCCCAGGGTTCGGCGAATGCGCCTTTCTCCGCGATCCGAAACGGGCGATCGCGCGATTGCGAGGCGGCGTCGTCGGCGGCGCCCGACTGGCCCGTGGCGACCGCGCCGCCGTTGCAGGCGGCCAAGGCCAACAGAGAAGCGATCACGGACAATGCGGGGGCGGATCGGACGGTCATGTTAATTCCTTGTCTCTGAAAGGGCTCGGCGGTTCCATGCATCCAACGATCGCGATGCGAAGGCGGTTGCACGACCCGCTATTTCTTGACCCGCCAGTCGCGCGCATAGGTCGATTGTTCGCCATATTTGCGCGTCGCCGCGGCTGCCTGTTCGGCCAGTTCGGCCTCGCTCGACGCGCGCGCCGAGCCGCGCTTGATCAGCCCGCCGCGCGCGATCGGCACGACCTGCGCGATCGGCGTGCCGGCGGGCAGGTCGAATGTGCCGACCGGCCCCGACCAGACGAACGGCAAATTGACCGTGGTGTCGAAGCGGTCGCAATCGACCAGCCCCGAAAAACAGGTGAAGGGCAAATCGGGTCGGCTCAGCGGCGGGGTGAACAGCACCGAATAGCCCGGCGGGACCTTGATCCGCCACGGGTTGATGAATTTGAGCGGCATCGTGCTGGCGAAGGGCTCGGCCGGCGCGCCGATCTGTGCCGGGAGATGCTGTTCGATCGGCTGGAACGGCGCCGTCGGGTCCCAGCCGAGCTGGATCGACACGCGGTCCTCGGGGACCATGATCCGGATGGCGAACGGCAGCGGGATGACGAAGCCGAGCGAAAAGGCGTCGGTCATCGGCAGGCAGGCCTTGGCAGTCATCCCCGGCAGGCCGTGCGCGTCGGGCACGCCGAGTTCGCGTTCGAGCCGCCTGAACCAATCGGGGGCGAAGCGGACCGCGCGTTCGGGCGGCGGGATCGTGCCGATCAGCGCGGGATCGCAGAGAAATTCGATCGTCGAGGCGTCGCCGCCGGAGGCGTCGGGCGAGGTGCTCTGCTCGGTCATGCGCATCTACCTCCCCGCTGTCGTGCGAGCGCGATCCTGTCGCGCCGCGCCGCGCAAGGCAAGCGCTTGCGACAATCCGCTTGCAATGCCGGCTGGCGCGCCGTATCTAGCGGCCATCCTGAAATGATCGTGAATTTTCAGGCTGGCGCCGCAGGGGGCCGGCACGAAAGCTCGCAACCATTGACCACCCGTTCATTCGAAGGAAGCCTGTGTCGCTGACCGAAGATATCACCCCGCTGATCGCCGAAGCCGCGCGCGAGCTCGGCTTCGCGCTGGTTCGCGTCAAGATGTTCTCGGGCGATGAACGCACCTTGCAGGTGATGGCCGAACGGCCCGATACGCGCCAGCTCACCATCGACGATTGCGCGGCGCTGTCGCGCGCGATTTCCGAACGGCTCGACGCGCTCGAAGAGGCGGGCGAGGATCCGATCTCGGGCGCCTATCGGCTCGAGGTCAGCTCGCCCGGCATCGACCGGCCGCTGACCCGCCGCGCCGATTTCGCCGACTGGGCGGGGCACGAAGCGCGCATCGCGCTGGTCGAGGAGACCGACGGTCTCAAGACGATCAAGGGCGACATTGTCGGCATCGACGGCGACATCGTCACCGTCGCCGACAACAAGCACGGCACCAAGACGTTCGCATTCGACAATATCCACAGCGCCAAGCTCAAGCTGACCGACGCGCTCATCGCCTCCACCGCTCCGCTCACGCAAGACGGCGCGGAATTCATCGAAGAAGAAGGACACGACTGACATGGCCAACGCCATTTCCGCCAACAAGGCCGAACTGCTCGCGATCGCGACTTCGGTCGCCAACGAGAAGCTGATCGACAAGTCGATCGTCATCGAGGCGATGGAAGAGGCGATCCAGCGCGCCGCGCGCGCGCGCTTCGGCCAGGAAAACGACATCCGGGCGAAGCTCGACCCGCAGACCGGCGATCTGCGCCTGTGGCGCGTCGTCGAGGTCGTCGAAGAGGTCGAGGACTATTTCAAGCAGGTCGACCTGAAGGCCGCACAGAAGCTGCAGGACGGCGCCGCCGTCGGCGATTTCATCGTCGATCCGCTGCCCGCGATCGACCTCGGCCGGATCGACGCCCAGTCGGCCAAGCAGGTCATCTTCCAGAAGGTCCGCGACGCCGAGCGCGAGCGCCAGTACGAGGAATTCAAGGATCGCGGCGGTGAGCTGATCACCGGCGTCGTCAAGTCGGTCGAATTCGGCCATGTCGTCGTCAACCTCGGCCGCGCCGAGGGCGTCATCCGCCGCGACCAGCAGATCCCGCGCGAAGTCGCGCGCGTCGGCGACCGCGTCCGCGCGCTGATCCTCAACGTCCGCCGCGAAAACCGCGGTCCGCAGATTTTCCTCAGCCGCGCGCATCCCGATTTCATGGAAAAACTGTTCGCGCAGGAAGTCCCCGAGATCTACGACGGCATCATCGAGATCAAGGCCGCCGCGCGCGATCCCGGCAGCCGCGCCAAAATCGGCGTGATCAGCCACGACAGCAGCATCGACCCGGTCGGCGCCTGCGTCGGCATGAAGGGCAGCCGCGTCCAGGCGGTGGTCCAGGAAATGCAGGGCGAAAAGATCGACATCATTCCGTGGAGCGAGGACACCGCGACCTTCGCGGTCAACGCGCTTCAGCCCGCGACCGTCAGCCGCGTCGTCATCGACGAGGAGGAAAGCCGCATCGAGGTCGTCGTGCCCGAGGACCAGCTGTCTCTCGCCATCGGCCGTCGCGGCCAGAACGTCCGCCTCGCCAGCCAGCTGACCGGCCATGCGATCGACATCATGACCGAGGACGACGCCAGCGAGAAGCGCCAGCGCGAATTCCTCGAACGCACGACGATGTTCCAGGAAGAGCTCGACGTCGACGAAACGCTGTCGCAGCTGCTCGTCGCCGAAGGCTTTGTCGAACTCGAGGAGGTCGCCTATGTCGGCGCCAACGAGATCGCCGACATCGAGGGCTTCGACGAGGAACTCGCCGAGGAACTGCAGAGCCGTGCGCGCGAAGCGCTCGATCGCCGCGAAGAGGCGTCGCGCGTCGAGCGCCGCGAACTGGGCGTCGACGACGCGCTCGCCGAGATGCCGCACCTCACCGAGGCGATGCTCGTCACGCTGGGCAAGGCCGGGATCAAGACGCTCGACGACCTCGCCGATCTCGCCACCGACGAACTGATCCAGAAAAAGCGCGCCGAACCGCGTCGCCGCAACGACACCCGCTCGCGTCCCGAGGACAAGGGCGGCGTGCTCGGCGAATACGGTCTCAGCGAGGAACAGGGCAACGAGATCATCATGGCGGCGCGCGCGCACTGGTTCGAGGACGAGGACGCCGACGCCGACGAGGCCGACACCGCCGCCGCCGAAGCGCCTGCCGAGGCCAAGCCCAAGGCAAAGGCCAAGGCCAAGGCCGAGCCCAAGGGGGAGGACGCGGTTGCGGACGAACCCCAATGATACGCCAAGACTGACGCGCAAGGGCAAGGCGGCGACGCCGCCCGAGCGGCGCTGTATCCTGAGCGGCCGTAACGACGAGCGCGGGGCGATGATTCGCCTCGCGATCGGTCCCGACGGCTCGGTCGCGCCCGATGTCCTGGCCAAGGCGCCGGGACGCGGCGCCTGGATCGACGTGACGAGGGAAGAGCTGGCGGCGGCGCAGGCCAAGGGCAGGCTCAAGGGGGCGCTGGCGCGCGCGTTCAAGGGCGCGGTGACGGCGATCCCCGAGACGCTCGTCGACGATATCGCGCAGCGACTGCAGGCGGCGATGCTCGATCGCCTCGGGCTCGAGGCGCGCGCCGGCACGCTCGTCACCGGCGCCGACCGCGTCGACAGCGCGGCGCGATCGGGCAAGGTCGCGATGCTGCTCCACGCCAGTGATGCCGCCGCCGACGGACGCGCCAAGCGCGACCAGTCGTGGCGCGTGGGATCCGAGCGCGAGGGCAGCGGAATGGTCGGCATCATCTTGCCGGTGGACCGTGACGCCCTATCTATGGCATTGGGCCGCGAGAATGTCGTGCACGTCGCAATCGTCGACGACCGCGCGGCGGGGCGAGTGGCGGCGATCCTCGATCGCTGGCAGAAATATCTAGGATGCGGTAAGGAAGCGCAAAATTCGGGCCGGACCCCGGATTCGGCGGGAACCGGACCGTTAGGCGCGTCCGGTGCATGACGCACCGCGACAGACGATTTTGAAGGACTGAAGTAGCGCACATGAGCGATAGCGATAACAAGAAACCGACCTTGGCCAGAAAACCGCTGGGCGTGAAGCGCACGGTCGATGCCGGCCAGGTGCAGCAAAGCTTCAGCCATGGCCGCAAGAACACCGTGGTGGTCGAGGTCAAGCGGCGCCGCATGATCGGCAAGCCCGGCGAACCGGCCCCGACCCCCGCGCCCGAACCGGTTGCCGAGGCGCCCAAGGCGCCGACGCCCGCACCCGCTCCCAGGGCGGCGCCCGCACCGCGCAAGCCGAGCGAGGCCGACGCCACGCTGACGCGCAAGGAGCTTCAGGAAAAGCTGCTGCGCGAAGCCGAGGAGGCGCGTCTCAACCAGCTCGAGGAAACGCGTCGCCGCGAAGATAGCGAACGCAACGCCGCGGTCGACGAGGAAAAGCGCCGCGCCGAGGAAAATCGCAAGGCCGAACTGTCGCAGGCCGAAGCCGAGGCCGAAGCGGCCGCCAACCCGCAGGTCGAAGCGCGCGAAGAGCCCGATATCTCGGCCCCCGCGCCGACCGAACCCAGCGCCCCGGGCAGCGAGAAATTCCCGCCCGCGCGCAAGTTCACGCCGGTCGAACGCAAGGCCCCCGAACCCAAGCGCCCCGAACGGACGAAGGAACGCGTCGATCACAAGCGCCGCCAGTCGGGCAAGCTGACCGTGACGCGCGCGCTCGAAGGCGGCGACGGCGGTGCCCGTGCGCGCAGCCTGGCCGCGCTCAAGCGGGCGCGCGAAAAGGAAAAGCGTTCGCATTCGGGTCCGCGCACGCCGCAGCCCAAACAGACGCGCGAAGTCGTCGTGCCAGAGGCGATCACCGTCCAGGAACTGTCGAAGCGGATGGGCGAAAAGGGCGCCGATCTCGTCAAGACGCTGTTCAAGATGGACATGATGGTGACGGTCAACCAGACGATCGACGCCGACACCGCCGAATTGCTGGTCGAGGAATTCGGCCACATCATCAAGCGCGTCAGCGAATCCGACGTCGAGATCGATACCGACCGCGATGTCGATCCCGAGGACACGCTGAAGCCGCGCGCACCGGTGGTCACGATCATGGGCCATGTCGATCACGGCAAGACCAGCCTGCTCGACGCGCTGCGCGGCACCGATGTCGTTGCCGGCGAAGCCGGCGGCATCACCCAGCATATCGGCGCCTATCAGATCAAGACCAAGAGCGGCAGCGAGGTCACCTTCCTCGATACGCCGGGCCATGAAGCGTTCACCGAAATGCGCGCGCGCGGCGCCAACGTCACCGATATCGTCATCCTCGTGGTGGCGGCCGACGACGGGCTGATGCCGCAGACGATCGAGGCGATCGCCCACACCAAGGCGGCCGGCGTGCCGATGATCGTGGCGATCAACAAGATCGACAAGGAAGGCGCCAATCCGCAGAAGGTGCGCGAGCGCCTGCTCGAGCACGAGGTCATCGTCGAGGAAATGTCGGGCGACGTCCAGGACGTCGAGGTGTCGGCGCTCAAGAAGACCAATCTCGACAAGCTGGTCGATGCCATCGACCTCCAGGCCGAACTGCTCGAGCTCAAGGCCAATCCCGATCGCGCCGCCGAGGCGACCGTGGTCGAGGCACGGCTCGACAAGGGCCGCGGCCCCGTCGCCACAGTACTCGTCAATCGCGGCACGCTGAAGGTCGGCGACGTTTTCGTCGTCGGCACCGAATCGGGCCGCGTCCGCGCGCTCGTCGACGACAAGGGCAAGCAGGTCAAACTCGCGGGCCCCTCGACCCCGGTCGAAGTCCTCGGCCTCGGCGGCGTCCCGTCGGCCGGCGACATGCTGACCGTCGTCGAGAACGAGGCGCGCGCCCGCGAAGTCGCGTCCTATCGCCAGGAACTGGCGACCAAGCGGCGCACCGCGATCGCGCCGGCCAATCTCGACACGATGTTCTCCGCGCTCGCCGACAAGGCGAAGGTGATCGAATATCCCGTCGTCGTGAAGGCCGACGTCCAGGGCAGCGTCGAGGCGATCGTCAACGCGCTCAACAAGATCTCGACCGCCGACATCAAGGTCCGCGTGCTCCATTCGGGCGTCGGCGCGATCACCGAAAGCGACGTCACGCTGGCATCGGCATCGAACGCGCCGATCATCGGCTTCAACGTCCGGCCCAATCCCAAGGCGCGGCTGCTGGTCGCACGCGAACGGACGCGGCTCAAATATTTCGACGTGATCTACGATCTCACCGACGATATCCGCAAGGAAATGGCGGGCGAGCTCGGTCCCGAGTTCATCGAGACCGTCGTCGGCCGGGCCGAGGTCAAGGACGTCTTCCCCGCGGGCAAGAAGGACAAGGCCGCCGGCCTGCTCGTCTCCGACGGCGTCATCAAGAAGGGCCTCCATGCCCGACTTACCCGCGACGACGTCATCGTGTCGAAAACCGTCATCCGGTCGCTGCGCCGCTTCAAGGACGACGTCGCCGAAGTGCGCGCCGGCATGGAATGCGGCGTGGTCCTCGAAGACACCAACGACATCAAGGCGGGCGACATGCTCGAGGTGTTCGAGGTCGAGGAACGCGAACGGACGCTGTAATCCGTTCCCCTCCCGCTTGCGGGAGGGGCTAGGGGTGGGCCGAACCAAGCGGCGGCATCTCCCCGATCCTGCCCACCCCCGACCCCTCCCGCAGGCGGGAGGGGGGAGATTATATGGCCAAGTTCAACGACAGCTCATCCGAAGGCCGCTCGGTTCGCCTGCTGCGCGTCGGTGAACAGGTGCGCCATATCCTTTCGGGCATATTGATGCGCGGCGACGTCCATGACGATCTGCTGCAATCGCATCTCGTCAGCGTCACCGAAGTGCGCATGTCGCCCGATCTGCGTCACGCCACCGTTTTCCTTAAGCCGCTGCTCGGCAAGGACGAGGACAAGGTGCTGAAGGCAATGCGCACGCACACCGCCTATTTCCAGCGCGAGGTCGCGAGCCGCACCAAGATGAAATACGCCGCCAAGCTCAAGTTCCTCGCCGACGAAAGCTTCGACGAGGCGAGCCATGTCGAAAAACTGCTCAAGGACCCCAAGGTCGCGCAGGATATTGTCGGGGACGACTAGGCGCGTTCGGTCGGCCGCGCTACGACGGCCGCATGGCCAAGCTCTATTTCTACTACGCCAGCATGAACGCGGGCAAATCGACGACGCTGCTGCAGGCGGATTTCAATTATCGCGAACGCGGCATGGAAACGATGCTGTGGACCGCCGCGCTCGACGATCGCTATGATGCCGGCGTCGTCACCAGCCGTATCGGCCTGACCGCCGAGGCCGAGAAATTCACGCCCGAGACCGATCTGTTCGCCGAGGTGAAGGCCGAGCAGGCGAGGCGTCCGCTCGCCTGCGTCATGATCGACGAGGCGCAGTTCCTGTCGAAAGCGCAGGCGTTTCAGGCGGCGCGCATCGCCGACGATCTCTCCATTCCCGTCCTGTGCTATGGCCTGCGCACCGATTTCCAGGCCGAGCTGTTTCCCGGCTCGGCGGCATTGCTGGGCATCGCAGACGCGCTGGTCGAGCTCAAGGCGGTATGCGATTGCGGGCGCAAGGCGACGATGAACCTGCGCGTCGATGAAGCCGGCGAAGCGGTCCGCGCGGGCGCCCAGACCGAGATCGGCGGCAACGACCGCTATGTCGCGCTGTGCCGTCGGCATTTCATGGCGAAACTGGCGGCTGGCGCTGCAATTCAGTGACAGTTCATGTCCGAACGGGCATCATCGCGACACTAATCGAACAATCGGAGGCAGGCATGAAACGCTTTATGATCGCTACGGCTACCGCGCTTTGCGCGTTCGCGACGACGGCCGCGATGGCCGATACGACGGCGCCGCTCGCCGGCGTCAGCGACCATGAAACGTCGTTTCAGAGCACGCGCGGCACCCCGGAATATTTTCTCGGTCACGGCGATGTAATCTTCGTCCGGGCGCAGACCGACCGCTGGTATCGCCTCGTCCTCAACGAAGGTTGTACGCGCGGTCTGACGCGACAGGCGGCGACGATCTCGTTCGATGCCGACGCAAGCGGCCGCGTCGACCGATCGAGCCGCGTGTTGTTTTCCGGTGACTCCGGCCGGACCTGCCTGATCGACAGCATCCGCCGCAGCGAGGCGCCGCCGCAGGTCGATTCCAAGTCGGTCGTGACGCTCGACTAGGCCTTGCCGGGCGTGCCCGCGGCGGCTAGCCGCCGGGCGATGCACGGTTGGATCATCCTCGACAAGCCCTATGGCCTGGGCTCGACCCAGGCGGTCGGCGCGATCAAGCGCGGGCTGCGCGAGCTGGGTCACAACGTCTCGGTGCGCGGCGCGAACCGGGTCAAGGTCGGCCATGGCGGCACGCTCGATCCGCTCGCGACCGGCGTGCTGCCGATCGCGCTCGGCGAGGCGACCAAGCTCACCGGGCGCATGCTCGATGCGAGCAAGAGCTACGACTTCACGATAGCCTTCGGCACGCAGACCGCTACGCTCGACGCCGAAGGGCAGGGCGTCGCCACCAGCGACCATCGCCCGACATTGGCCGAGGTCGCGGCGGTGCTGCCGCGCTTTACCGGTCCGATCGACCAGGCGCCGCCGGCCTATTCGGCGATCAAGGTCGACGGTCGGCGCGCCTATGACCGGGCGCGGGCGGGCCAGGCGGTCGCGATGAAGCCGCGCGGCGTGACGGTTCATGCTCTCGCTATCGCCTCTCCCCCTCTGCCTCCCTCGCGCGGGGAGCGACTGGACTGCATCACGCTTCACGCCGATGTCTCGAAGGGGACCTATATCCGCAGCCTCGCGCGCGACATTGCCTTGGCCTTGAACACCGTCGGCCATGTCACCATGTTAAGGCGGACGAGGGCAGGTCCGTTCGGCCTCGAAAACGCGATTTCGCTGGACAAATGGGACCAGGCCGCTAAGGCGCGCGCCCTAGACACGCTTATCCTGCCGTTCGAGGCGGGGCTGGACGACATCCCGGCCCTATCCCTCGATCCCGGCGAAGCAGGGGCGATCCGACAGGGTCGCGTGTTGGCCGGGAAGCAAGCCGAAGACGGGCTCTACTGCGCATGGGACGGCGACGTTCCGGTCGCGCTGGTCGAGCTTGCGGGGGGCAACGCCCACGTCGTCCGCGGCTTCAACTTTTGCACTGACCCGATGTCGAAGGAAAGAAATTCATGACGATTACCACCGAGCGCAAGGAAGCTTTGGTCAAGGAACATGGCCGCGAAAAAGGCGATACCGGTTCCCCCGAGGTCCAGGTTGCGATCCTCACCGAGCGCATCAACAACCTGACCGGCCATTTCAAGGACAACCACAAGGACAATCACAGTCGCCGTGGCCTTTTGATGATGGTCAACAAGCGCCGTTCGCTGCTCGATTATCTCAAGAAAAAGGATGAAGGTCGCTACACCGACATCATCGCAAAGCTCGGCCTTCGCAAATAAGGTCCGGCATATCGACGGCTCCGGGCTTCCGGGGCCGTTCGTTTATCCATCGATGCGGCGCACAATCCGGTGCGCAAAGCGTCGTTCAGGGGGTCCGCAACTGGATCCCGAACCGCTCGCAGGCCGGTCTCGCCTGCCGACACGACCCCGGATCCGCATAGGGCGGCCGGGCGGAAGGAAACCAAATGTTCGATATCAAGACTGTAACGACCGAGCTCGGCGGCAAGACGCTGACGCTCGAAACCGGGCGGATCGCCCGCCAGGCCGACGGCGCGGTGCTCGCCACGCTCGGCGAAACCGTGGTGCTGTGCGCCGTGACCGCCGCCAAGTCGGTCCGCGAGGGGCAGGATTTCTTCCCGCTCACCGTCCACTACCAGGAAAAATTCTCGGCCGCCGGACGCATTCCGGGTGGCTTCTTCAAGCGCGAAGGCCGCGCGACCGAAAAGGAAACGCTGACCAGCCGC
>JAACTG010000160.1:2090-3358 GCA_009993585.1 Sphingomonadales bacterium | reverse complement strand
GGCGAACGCCCGCGCAAGACCAACCGCGGTGCGCTGCCCGCCCATCTCGAGCGGATCGAACAGGTCGTCGATGTCGAGGAAGTTGACGGTCTTCGGGTAGCTGCCCTCGCAAGGGCGACGGGCTCGGTGCCCAGCTTTGACCGGAAATGGTGCCCTGCAAGGGACAAAGACGAGCACTCGGATTGGTGGGAAATTTCTCTTGCCATCATGTGAGCAGTGCAGTTTGAACTGATGGGGTGGATGCCCCCCGCTCGTAGCGACCCATCCCCGCCTCCAACGCCGTCCCCGCGCAGCCGTGCCGCATTGCCCCTCTTGCCTGTCTGCGCGCATTGCCGCAAAGCGCAGCTTGCACTTTGCCAATGCTTTAACAGCCATCAAGAGCACCCCAATCATGCCCACTTCCTCCCCGCTTTCCGGCCAGCTTGTCACCCTGTTCGGCGGCAGCGGTTATATCGGCAATTACGTCGCGCAGACCTTGTTGGAGCGCGGCGCGCGGCTGCGGCTGGCAAGTAGGGCACCCTACAAGGCGCAAAGCCTCAAACCGCTTGCCAATCTGGGCCAATTGCAATTCCTGCCGTGCGACATCGCCAACGCGGCGCACGTCGCCGCCGCGCTGGACGGGGCGGACTCTGTCGTCAATCTGGTCGGCGCATTTGCGGGTGATCTGGGCACCTTGATGGGCGAAGCGCCCGGCACCATCGCCCGCCTCGCCGCCGCCAAAGGTGCGCGCGCGCTGGTGCACATCAGCGCAATCGGTGCCGATGCCGGCTCGCCCACGGCCTATGCCAGGGCCAAGGCGCAGGGTGAGCAAAGCGTGATGGCGGGCTTCCCCGCGGCGACGATCCTGCGGCCTTCGATCGTGTTTGGCCCGGACGACAATTTCCTCAACCTGTTCGGCGGCATGATCGCGATGCTGCCGGTGCTACCGGTGTTCGGGCCGGAGGCCAAATTGCAGCTGGTCTATGCCGATGATGTGGCCGAGGCGGTGGCAATTGCGCTTGAACACCCGGAGCGCCACGGCGGGCACACCTACGAACTGGGCGGGCCGGAACAGCTCAGCATGATGGCAATCCACGAACGCATAGCCGAGGCCCAAGGGCGCAAGCGCACCTTCATCGCAGTGCCCGACGGCCTTTCGGCGGCCTTTGCGGCGCTTCCTGGCACTCCGATGAGCCGCGATCAGTGGACGCTGCTGAAACCGGGCAGCACGGTCGCGCCGGGCGCACTGGGCTTTGCCGAACTGGGGATCGAGCCGCGCCCGCTCAGCC
>JAACTG010000160.1:0-1953 GCA_009993585.1 Sphingomonadales bacterium | reverse complement strand
GATGGGGTGGACGCCCCCCGATGGCATCGATGTGCCATAGTGGAGGTGTTGTAACACCACTGGAGGAGGTGTGCGTGTCGAAGGTTATCACGATTGGTCTGGATATCGCAAAGAACGTTTTTCATGCGCACGGCGCAGATGAGCGCGGCGCGACGGTGTTCAGTCGCAAGCTGACGAGGGGCAAGCTGCTCGAGTTCTTTGCCGGTCAGCCGGCGTGCACGGTGGCGCTTGAAGCATGCGGCGGCGCGCACCATTGGGCGCGCCAGTTGCAGGCATTGGGTCACGATGTCCGGCTGATCCCGCCTGCTTACGTGAAGCCCTTCGTGAAGCGGAACAAGAATGATGCGGTCGATGCCGAGGCGATCTGCGAGGCAGCACAGCGCCCCGGCATGCGCTTCGTTGCGGTAAAGAGCGAGGAGCAGCAGGCTGCAGGCCTCGTGTTCCGCACCCGCGATCTGGTGGTGCGTCAGCGCACCCAGCTGATCAATGCGATCCGCGGGCATCTGGCCGAGTATGGCTGGGTTGCGCCGCGGGGCACCGCGTCCATGACCATGCTGGCCGATCTTCTGGAAGACGGGGACATGGCCGGAAGCTTGCCCAAGGCTGCGCGGCCGATGTTCAAACTGATGATCGACCTGCTGGCTGAGCTCGACGAGCAGATAGCCGTGCTTGACCGTGAGATCGCGCGGCGAGCCAAGGACGACGAGGCAGCCCGGCGGTTAATGACGATCCCGGGCATCGGTCCGATCGCAGCAACGGCGATCATTGCGCTGGCGCCGCCGATCGAGACGTTCCGCAAAGGCCGCGACTTCGCCGCGTGGCTAGGCCTTGCGCCTCGCCAGCACTCAACCGGCGGCAAGCAACGGCTTGGCAGCATCACCAAGATGGGCGAGCGGACGATCAGGCGCCTGCTCATCATCGGCGCAAGCTCGGTGGTGCTGCAGGCCAGCAGGCGCGGCGCTCAGAGTGGTTCATGGCTGGAGCGGATGCTGGCGCGCAAACCGCGCATGCTCGTCTCGGTCGCGCTGGCCAACAAGATGGCGCGCATGGTCTGGGCGCTGCTGACCAGGAAGGAAGATTACAGAGCTCCGGCTGCGGTCTCGGCGTAAGCGGGGAAGGCGGTCAGAGGCGTCGGGGACGTAGGCGGTCGAAGGAGGGTATGGCACAACAGTCGGCGAGACGGGGCCGGAAGAACCAGGGAACGGCAGAGCGCTACCCAAGCGCGCAAAGCTGAAATGGATCCGGTCCGCGAACTCCCATACTGGCCCGCAGCTATGGCGCTGCTCATCGAGGCCGGACAGATGACAGCATCCGACTACGTGCCAACATACCCGAAATTACCGCTTGCATCCGAAGGGGCGTCCACAGATGCCGTTCGGCAAACGACCCCAAAGCAGGCGGTTTCTCCGTTTGCAAAATGAATTTCGCCGTCGTACGATCATCGCGAGATCAGCGACAACGCGGTTTCATCGAGGACTGTGGGGCACGCGATAGCGGCCTAGTATGCGAGCAGAAGCTCATCCGCCTCGGGACGGCTCAAAGCCGGCGCATACCACAATGACCATTTGTCATTGGAGGTATGGATTGAACAGGATATCTAGAATCAGAAACAGTCGAATCCGTCAACAGAGCGGAAATTGCTATTATTGCTGCCAGCCAATTTGGCACTGCGAATTATCTGATTTTTCTTCACGTCACGGCATCACAAGGAAGAAGGCAACTCTCCTGAAGGCAACTGCCGAACACCTCGTCCCACGCAGTGAAGGCGGGCTGGATGCGTTCCATAACATCGTCGCTGCTTGCTGGTTCTGCAATGTTAGCAGGCACCGTGCAAAGCAGCCACTTTCTCCCGACGCATACGGCAAGAAGGTTAGAGCGAGGCTTGCCAAGGGAAGATGGCACGGTTTTGTTGCGCGCAATGAGCCAGGGTAGGTGTTAGCCGTGGAGCGGGCA
>JAACTG010000025.1 GCA_009993585.1 Sphingomonadales bacterium | reverse complement strand
AACCCGATACCAGGGTAACGATCCCTCTGTCCTGCCGCCCGAGCTTGCCGGCGCCCGTCGCCTCATCGCCTTTTTCGCCCGCCCCGGCCGCGACCCCCGCTAGCGGCTCCACGCTCGAAATCGCTCGCGCAACGCTCATGTCCACGCCAGCTCCCGCTATGAACCGGTACGATCCGCCCGGGTGGGACATTCCGCCCGATGCAGGCGGCGGGTGCATTCGTGCGCCACCAGCGCACAATCGCTGGCGGCCATGCGATCGTACCAGGCCGCGCGCTGTCCGCTGTCGGCATAGCTTGTCGCGATCGCCTGCACCGCCGACCAGCGCATCCGGGCGGAAGGATGGCGGGCGGCGAAATCGTGCGCGAGGTCGAGCCCGTTGCCCCCGTAATGCACCGCTACCGCGAGCAGGCACTCACTCGCCGCAACCGCCATGTTGCGCTCCACCGTGCGACGGTCGAGATCGATGGTATATTGATTGCGCCAGCGGATCGGGGCCCCCGAATCCATGACATTGAGCGAGATCGACAGGCTGGCGGGCGGCCATTGGCAATGGATGTCAATCCCGGCGCGGTAAAGCAGCATGCGCCCTTCGCCGAGCGCCGAGCGCTCGATGAAGCGCAGCGGCACCGCCTCGCCGACGTGGCCGGTGATGATCCGGTTGTCGACACCCTCGCCATAATCGTAATAATCGCTGACATATCCGGGTCCGAGATATCCGACGGTAAGAAAATCGAAATTATGGTCGTGGGGCCGACCATAGAAATAATGGTCCGGACCATTGGCGCGATATTCGGGGTCGTCGCGCGCCGGCCATATGTTTGCGCGGACGATGTACCGCCCGCGCCGCCGGGCGATCAGGATCACCTGCGCACCATAGCGATTCAGCGCGACCTGGCCCACACAGTGACGTTTGAGTTCATCGAGGATCAGTTGCGGCAGGAAGTCGCGATTGCGCGCCAGGGCTCCAAGCGCCGGGGCGGCGTCGCGCGGGTCGATGCCGCCGTCCGACCGTTCGGGCAGCCGGTCGATCATGACGGTGAAGTCGTCGAGGCCGATCGGCGCGCAATCGGGATTGGCGATTGCGAGCGGCATCAGCGTGTCGGTCCGCCCAGCGCGGCGATCGCATCGCGCGCCGCGGCGCGAATTTGGGGATGCGGATCGCGCCGCGCGGCCTGTCGAAGCATCGGCATGGCGGCTTCGCCGTCGAGCGCCAGCCAGCAGCGCAAGGCATGCCAGCGCAGCGTAAAATCGGGACTGCGGCAATGGCTGAGCATTACCTTCGCCAGCGATCGCCGGGGAGCTCGCCCGGCCATGCGGCGCAGCGCGCTGAGCATCAGCTGCGCCCGACCGTCGCCCTCCGACGCCATCGCGGCGCCATCGAACCTACCGTCGGGCATGCCATACCGCCGCGCCGGAAGCGGCGAGATGCGCGGCCAGAATATCCGTGCGAAGGCGACCGGCACGTCGCGGGTGACGATGCGCATCGCCTCGATCTCGCGGTCGAGCATCAAGGTATCGCCGGCCGCGACATGTCGACGTGCGACCATGCGGCACGGCGGAACCAGGTCGGGGGCAAAGCCGTGATAGGCGCAAGGCGGCACGTCGGCGCGATAGAGCGCGATTTCGACCGGCTCGACATTGTGGAATGCAAGCAGGGCCCGACCCGGGGCGAAATGCAGGGAAAAGCGTTGCCCGCTTTCCCGATCGCGTCGGAACGCCTGGAGCATGACCGACTTCACCGCGTCGCGGTACAGGATCACGCCGCGCGTTGCCCCGTCATCGCTGCCGTCGAACTGCGGCTGGGCGAGCGGGTCGGCAGCAAGTCTGGCGAGTTGGCGGTCGAGCAGGCGCGTTATAGCCGCCCGATCCGCCAGACGCGCCGCCAGCCGAGCGACTGCCGGTCTGTCGTCGGGATCGAGCGGCTGCGCGAGCAGCGCGATCAGGGCATCGGCCCGCGATCGATGCCCATGCTCCATCGGTCTTTTCAGTCGCCGGCAATCGTGATGATGGCGATGACGACGTCGATCGGTCCGTCTTCGCCATCTCCCGACAGCGCGCCATAGCTTGCAACGCGCGTATCGAGATCGGGCAGGTCATTGAAATCGATCATGTCCATGACATCCTCCTTCTGGTCGTGGAGGCGGCTTGATCGCCAGCGCGTAGGTCTTGTGCAAATTAACTTTGCGTAATGTTGGCAAGCGACGCGCGCCCGGCTAGGCCGCTCGGCGCATGACCGATCCTGCTTCTTCATCCCAATTCGATGCCGAGCGTTTCTTTCGCCGCATGGGCATGGTCGGGCATAATGGTGCGCTTGGCCTGCGCTGGTGCGACAGCAGCGACGAATGGATCGAGCTGCGCCTGCCGTGGCGCGACGCGTTGATCGGCGACGAAGCCGCGCGGCTGATGGCATCGGGCCCGATCTTCACGATGATGGATAACGCCACCAGCCTTGCCGTGTGGCAGAAGATCGGCGCCTTCCGACCGCAGGCGACGCTCGACTTCCGGATCGACTACATCCGTCCGGCGAAAAGCGGGCGCGATGTGATCGGGCGCGGCGAATGCTATCGCCTGACGCGGTCGATCGCGTTCGTGCGCGGGATCGCGCATGACGGCGACGCCGACGATCCGGTGGCGCATTGCGCCGGCACGTTCATGTTCACCGGCCCGGCATGGCCGTCATGACGACCCGTTCCCTGCCCCCTTATGCGCGCCTGCTCGGCATCGTCGCGGCACCCGCCGACGGCGGCGCGACGCTGGCGATGCCGTTCGGCGACGCGACTCTCGGGCGCCCGGGCTTCCTGCATGGCGGGGCGATCGCCGGATTGCTCGAGATGGCGGGCGTCGCCGCGCTCGATGCCGAGATCGCGGCCGGTGGCCGGACCGTGCGCATCAAGCCGATCAACATGACGGTCGATTTCATGCGCGGCGGCCGCGAAGCGACGAGTTATGCGCTCGGCACCGTCGAGCGGCTCGGCAAGCGCGTCGCCAATGTCGACGTCGTCGCGTGGCAGGACAGCCGCGCCAAGCCGATCGCGCGCGCTCACCTCAATTTCCTCATCGTCGACGATGACTGACGCGCGGGCCCGCGGCCGAACGGCGTGGTCAGCAACGCGGCGTCGACTGCAGATCAGCCCGGCGGCGGCAGGTCGAAGGGATCGGGCTCGCGCCGTTCCGACCGTTTGAGCGGTTCGTCGCTGCGCTGCTGCTGCGTCTGGGTGCCCGGCGCCATCAATTCCTCGGCGCTCGACCGTTCGCTTTCGCCCATCGCCGCGACGGGCAATTCCTTGCCCGCGGCCGGGCGCAAATCGGTCTTGTTTCCGCACCCGGCCAGCGCGAGAGCGAATAGACCGATCAAGACGATAGGGCGAGTCATCGGGTAGTCTCCATAGCGAGTGCGCTGCGCGCATCGGCAATGCGCTTCCTTACCTCGCTGGGCGCGGTTCCGCCATGGCTGGTTCGGCTGGCGAGCGAGCCGGCGACGTCGAGCGCGCGGACAGCGGTCGGATCGATGCGAACGTCGACCGCCGTCAGATCAGCCGCAGCCAGCTCGTGCAGCGCAACGCCGCGCCGATCGGCCAAGGCGACGACGCGGCCGACGATATGGTGCGCGTCGCGGAAGGGCACGTCGGCTTCGCGCACCAGCCAGTCGGCGAGATCGGTCGCGGTGGCATGGCCGCTGCCTGCCCAATCCGCCATGCGCGCGGTTTCGAAGCGGCTCGTCTCGACCATTCCGGTCATCGCCGCGATGCTGAGCGCGAGCAGGTCATAGGCCTCGAAGACCGGCGGTTTGTCGTCCTGCATGTCCTTGGCATAGGCCAGCGGCAGGCCCTTCATCGTCATCGTCAAGGCGGTCATGCAGCCGGCGATCCGCCCGGCATGACCGCGGACCAGTTCGGCGGCGTCGGGATTGCGCTTTTGCGGCATGATCGAGCTGCCCGTCGACCAGGCATCGGCGATGGTGACGAAGCCATAAGGCTGCGATGCCCAGATGATGAATTCTTCCGCCAGGCGCGACAGGTGCAGCGCGCACTGCGTCGCCGCCATCAGGAAATCGAGCGCAAAGTCGCGGTCCGACACGGCATCGAGCGAATTGTCGGTGGGCCCGTCGAAGCCCAGCTCCCGCGCCACGCCATCGCGATCGAGCGCGAAACCGGTGCCAGCGAGCGCAGCCGACCCCAGCGGGCAGCGGTTCATGCGGGTACGCGCCGCGGCGAAGCGCGACCGGTCGCGAACGATCATTTCATAATAGGCCATCAGGTGATGGCCGAGCGTGACCGGCTGGGCGACCTGCAAATGGGTGAAGCCCGGCATCGGCGCGGCGGAATGCTCCTCCGCCCGCGCGACCAAGGCGCGCTGGAAGGCGGCAAGCCCGGCGTCGATCATGTCGATCGCTTCGCGCACCCACAGTCGGAAATCGGTCGCGACCTGGTCGTTGCGCGAGCGCGCGGTGTGAAGGCGCCCGGCGACATCGCCGACGAGTTGCGCCAGCCGCGCCTCGACGTGCATGTGAATGTCCTCGAGCGCCGAATCCTCAGGCACGCCGTCCGATTCGTATTCGTGCGCGATGCGGTCGAGGCCGGAGAGGATCGCTTCGCTGTCGGCGACCGTGACGATGCCTTGCCGTGCCAGCATGCGAACGTGCGCCCGGCTGGCGGCGATGTCGTGACGCCACAAACGCTTGTCGATGGAGATCGAGGCGTTAATCTCTCGCATCACGGCAGAGGGACCTTCGGCGAAACGGCCGCCCCACATCGCATTGCTTTCGGGAGTATCGGTCATCGCGCGCTCTATCGTTACCTTTCGCGCGGCAGCGCTGGTCGCGCCGCTCGCGCTGGCCGCCTGCGATACGCAAGAGGACCGGACGGAGCAAGCACGCTCCGCGCCCGTGACGGAGACCGAAGTCGAGAGCGGAATGAGCTATATCGTCGATCGCAGCCATGCCGGCGAAGCGATGCCAGACGCGGTTTTCACCCTGCCCGGCGGTGGCGACACGGTATTGAGCGATTTCATCGGCAAGCCGACGCTCGTCAACCTGTGGGCGACGTGGTGCGCGCCGTGCATCGCCGAAATGCCCACGCTCGATGCGCTTGCGGAACGCGAAGGCGAAAATGCCCACGTCCTGACCATTTCGCAGGACATGACCGGTGCCGAGGCGGTTGTCCCGTTTTTCGATAAACAGGGCTATAAGACGCTGCGCCCCTATCTCGATCCCGACAATGCGCTGGCCTCCGCTTTTGCGGTACAAACCCTGCCGATGACGGTCATCTACGGTGCCGACGGGCGGGAGGTCGCGCGCGTGACCGGCGCCATGAGCTGGGACGGCGACCGTGCGGCGGGACTGCTCGACGAGGCCGATGCCACGCAATAAGCCGCGGTAAGCACTTGTTTCTCGATTGTTCCGCATGGGGACAGCGATGAATTTCATGCATATTTGCGCGCCTTTATCGCTTATTAGGCGCCATGGGCTAAGTTCGTTTCAGCGAATCGCAGCCCGCGACCGCAAAAGGACGACAGCCGCCGCATGGCCTTGACCGACGCGACCCCGTCATTTGACAAGACGTCCGGCACCCGCCTGTTCGGACGCCCGCTCAGCCGCGTCGCGAGCGTGGCGCTCGGCCTGGTCGTCATCCTGTCGCTGGCATTGAGCGCCAACGTTTATGCGGCCAATGGCACGAGCGGCTATCGCGTCAGCGTTCCGGTAACGCTCAAACCCTATGATCCCGATCGTTGGGCGTTGCTGAACGCCGCCGATTTCGCCGCCGCGCGGGCGATCGATCCGAGCCTGCCCGATCCGTTCGCGCTGCCGACCGATACGCTCGCCGACCCCGCTGCGGTGGCCGAACAGGCGTTCGTCGGCCCCGCCGCGCGACCCTATCGCTTCGTCGGCGCGAGCGCGCAGGACCGTAGCCGCGCGCTCTATTGCCTGACCGCCGCGATCTATTACGAGGCGGCATCCGAAAGCGACGACGGCCAGCGCGGCGTCGCCCAGGTCATTCTCAATCGCACCCGCCACCCCAGCTTCCCCGGCAGCGTCTGCGGCGTCGTCTTCCAGGGATCGGACCGCACCACCGGTTGCCAGTTCAGCTTCGCCTGCGACGGCGCGATGGCCCGGCGTCCAAGCGCCGCCGGCTGGGCCCGCGCCGCACGCGTCGCCGGCGCCGCTTTGGCGGGCAAGACCTTCCCTTCGGTGGGCCTCGCCACCCATTATCATACCCAGGCGATCTGGCCGCGTTGGGGCAAGTCGCTGGTCATGACCAACGTCGTCGGCGCGCACATCTTTCATCGCTGGCGCGGACGCTGGGGCGAAAGCGCCGCCTTCAGCCAGCCTTATGCGGGGGTCGAACCGGCTCCGGGGCCCTATCGCCCGATCGCGCTGCAGATAGCCGCGAAAACCGCGCTTGGCGCGACGTCCGTCGCCGAACCCGTGATCGACAGCCGAACGCAGGCCGCGATCGACGCCGCGCGCGTCTCGGCCGCTCCGCCGACGCCGCAGACGATCCGCGACTTCACCGGCAATGCCGCGCCCGCGGCCACGGCGCCCAGGCCGGCGGCGCCCACGCCGGCCTATCGCGATCCCTCGCTCGCCGCTTCGGGCCAGGTCAAGGACCGGTTCCGCGATTCGGGCCAGTGGATCGCCAAGGCGCCGGGCAACTGATAAAGCGGGACCGACGATAGACTGGGGAGACGACGATGGGCGTAGTGGCGATGGGCGGCCTGTTTTTCCGGGCGCACGATCCCGAGGCGCTGACCGCATGGTATCGCGAACACCTCAACGTCGGCGGCGGCTGTAACGCCGATCCGGGCGGCGAGACGAACGCCTATCTCTGGGGAACGCAGGGCGGGCCGGTGGTGTTCGCGCCGTTCAAGCAGGACAGCGACTATTTCGCCGCCGACCAGCAGTTCATGATCAATTTCCGTGTCACCGACCTCGACGATCTCGTCGCGAACCTCGAAGCTGCGGGAATCGACGTCGTTCGCAAGGCCGAATGGGACGACCCCGCGGTCGGCCGCTTCGCCCGCATCCACGATCCCGAAGGCCATGCGATCGAACTGTGGGAAGCGCCCGCGAAATAGGCGCGATCGCCGACGACCGCCCCGACGCGGCCCATCTCGCCTGTCGAACTAACGCGTTCAGCGCCCCTGGCTGCGCCAGCGCTTGACGACGCGGTCGAGGATGTCCTCTTCGCCGCCGGTTTCCTGCCACAGCTTGGAAAATAGCGGATCGCTCGATGCCGGGCGCTTGTCGGCTTCGAGCGTGTCGAGCGCAACGCGGATCGGGATGGCGACGCCTTCGCCGCAGATGATGCATTCGCGGTTGCGCAGCGCGGGGATCGAATCGATGAAACCGCGCGATCCTTCAGGCATCGCCGCCTTGACGAAATCCTGGTCGCGGTCGTTGTTGAGACGCATCGCGATGATCGTGCCGCATTGCGACAGCACGCCTTCGGCCAGGTCGGACGGACGTTGCGTAATCAGGCCCAGCGAAACGCCGTATTTACGGCCTTCCTTGGCGATCCGTTCGAGCACCTTGCGCACAGCCTGGCCGCCGCCGGTGG